>JBJESJ010000103.1:0-34131 GCA_051882725.1 Oscillospiraceae bacterium | reverse complement strand
ACCCCAAAGACGGCTATGCTTCTATCGGTATGGCTGATATGGCATTTGTGGAGGTAGGCGATGATCAGACGATCAGTGCCGATTCGATCATTGGCAGGTCATTGATGATCGTGCTTCCATATGCCGTGATGGACGGAATAAACGAGAAGGGACTTGGTGCAGGTATCCTTGAATTAGTGACCGAGGAGATCCACCAGGACGAAGGAAAGCCCGATATTCTCATATTCTCGGCATTAAGAGCACTCCTTGATAAATGTGCAACTGTGGATGAAGCCATAGAATTTCTCGATGCCTATGATGTTCATTCCGATCTTGGACATTCATATCATCTGTTTGTTGCTGACAGATCGGGGGAGTATGCTGTGATCGAATGGCTGAACGGAGAGATGATCGTAAACAGGATACCTGCCGTTACCAATACTGTTGTAACACCCGGAGAGCATTATGGCAAAGGTCAGGCAGATGACAGATTTGATAAGATCATGGACGCATTAAGCTCTGCTGACAGTTTTACCGCTGAGGAGGCTATGGATATTCTGGAGCTGGTAAAACAAGAAAATCTTACCGAATGGTCATGTGTATATGATCTTGATGATTTCAGTGTGGATATCTGTCTTGATGTAAATTATGATAATGTGTACAGCTTCAAAGGAAGCGATTTTGAATAGGATATGTTCCAACAAAATCCCGTTGATCGAGCAGATAACGATCAGAACACTCGCTAAGTAACACAACAAACAAAGGACTTGCCCCCGATTAACGGTGACAAGTCCTTTGCCTGTTTTTTCTCGAAAGTTTTGCAATACGTTCTGACTATCTGTCGTGTATCCATATCGCAGCTTCGCAACGTGAAGCTTGCCGAGCTTTCCCTAAAAAACTAACTTTTGGTTAATGTTTATTTCATGAAATCCACTGTACAATATTATAGAGTGGGTTTTTTTATTGCTTTTTAAAGGATGTATAAATAGCGGAGCAAACGTAAAATTGCGGCAATAGGATCCTGAGAATTCTTCTGACTCTGAGCATATGCATTCGCATCAGAAACAGCGCTGAGAGTATTGTCACCGCATCGGGGATGACCGATAAGCGTTCCAAATAAGACTCTGCCGACATATACCGCCGCGGCATGAAAAATCGCACCTGCACTCTGCAAGTGCGATTTTGAATTATATGCGGTTTTTCCGAAAAAATCAAAAGCTTTGAAAAGCATATCTTGATTTACTGATTTAAAGTGACGGCGAGTTTCTTGGGATATGATATACCGCTTCCGATACAAAATACAAGGTCATACGATCTGTATATGTACTATAAAGTTTGAACCGCAATTTTTTTGAATATCATCATATTATGTGACTGCAAAAATAGTATTTTATATAATTGTATTATTATGTCGATTTTACACCTTCACATTAGGAGAATAGGGATGAATTTGAAAAAAATACTTAAAATTGCCGCTGTTACTCTGGCGGGAATTATTCTTAATATGGCAGGAAGATATGCTGCGCAGATGCTGGAGCTGCCTATCTGGTTCGATATGATGGGCACAGTGTTGGCGTCCTACTTCGGCGGCGTATGGAGCGGCGTTTTTGCGGGAATATCGTCCAATATCATACTGGTGTTTTCCTATCCCGAAGCGATTTTTTACGCTGTGACAAACGTTGTGGCAGCGGTGGTCATACACCTTTTTATAAAGAAAGGGTATTTTGAAAGTGTGATAAAAACAATTATCGCAAGCTTCTGGCTGGGGATCATATGCGCTTTCATATCAACTCCGCTGAATATTATGATCGGCGACGGATATTCCGGCAACATCTGGGGAGATACTTTAGTGGACATGCTCAGATGGTACGACGTGTCGCTGAAAGCTTCGGCGCTTGCCGGCGAGATGATCGTGGAGATATTAGACAAGCAGGTTTGCATGCTGCTGGCGCTGTTAATAATACACATTATATCAAAGCTGAAAAAGAATAAGAGCGCTCCTAAGCAGACGCTGCCCGTTATTCTGGCGGTATGTATCTTTTACGGGGCGGTGATATGCCCTATGGACGTCTCCGCCGAGGACGCTGATGTGCTGGACGATAACTTCGTTGAGGAGATATACGATAATACCAACGGTATGGTATCCTCCGAGGCAAATGTCATCTGCGAGACAGAGGACGGTCACATCTGGATAGGCAGCTACGCAGGCCTTTCGCGGTACGACGGAAATCAGTTCGAATTTATCCGCGAGGGCGGTCTGGTCAATGTTGTAAGCATGATGGAGGACAGCAGGGGCAGACTCTGGATAGGTACCAATGATGCGGGTATTGCCCGATACGAAGACGGTAAGTATACATACTTTAAGCAGGAGGACGGCCTGCCGACAAACTCCGTGCGCTGCTTTGCCGAGGATGAGGACGGCACAGTTTACGTCGGAACAAGCGGAAAAATATGCAGGTTTGATCCCGATGATAACATTGATGTGCTGTCCCACAATATCAACTTTACGGTCGATATGGCAATATATGACGGAAAGCTGTTTGTTATCGACAATAACGGCGGTCTTTATGCTATTGACGGGGATCAGCCGATGACTATGACTAATAGTGATTACTTCTTCTATTGCCTTGCGGGCACCTCGGACGGACTGCTTGTGGGCACGGAAACAGGCGAGCTTTTCACGGCGGCAATATCGGACGGAAGTATAGCTCTGAGCAAGGAAAATGATGTGTCCGCAGACAAGATCTCCGCTGTTTTCGAGGACAGCCGCGGACATATATGGATAGCACTCGGTTCGGGTCTGGGATATATTGACTGCGACGGACAATATTACCCTATGAGCATTGACGGATTTGACGAGTCAATATACAATATTTATGAGGATTATCAGGGCAATGTCTGGTTTACATCGACACATTACGGAGTTATGAAGCTGGCGGAGAGCCCCTTTGTAAACGCGTTTGAGCGTATCGGGGCGGAAAGTCAGGTGGTAAATGCTGTTGCAATGTACCGAGGTAATTATTTCTGCGGCACGGATAAGGGCATGGTGGTGTTCAACAAAAGCGGTCTGAACAGTGAATATGATGTGCTTGAGGAAATGACCGAAGGCTCGAGAGTCCGCTGTATTTACACCGATTCCGCAGACGGACTGTGGATCTGCACCTACAACGGACTCATTAACTACACCGCAGAAGGTGAGATAAAGCAGTACAATACCGGGAATTGCGGCGTTACAAGTGACCGTTTCAGATGTATAGCCGAGCTTTCCGACGGTACATTTGCCATAGGAACAGCCGACGGCATCAACTTTATCAAGGACGATCGGCTCGCAGGGACCATTACCGGTGAGGACGGCATGGGCAATACGCAGATATTGTCTATCGCAGAGGGATATGACGGCTCTGTCTGGGCAGGCAGCGACGGCAGCGGTATTTATGTCATAAATGACGGCAGGATAACGGAGAAATACTCCACCGAAAACGGTCTGCCCTCCGATGTCATACTCAGGATAATACCCTGCGGCAATAAATATCTTGTTGTAACAAGCAACTCCCTGTGCTGCATTGACAAAAGCGGCAGGATAAAAAAGCTGGAAAGCTTTCCGTATTTCAACAATTACGATATAATGCTCCGTGACGACACAGCTTATGTGACCTGCAGCGCGGGACTTTATGAGATAAAACTTGACGATCTCTTAGACGACGATTGCAGCAGGATAAGACTTTACAGCGCAGGCGAGGGTCTGTTCTCGGGACTTACGGCAAACTCTTGGAACTATATCTCCGAGAACGGCGAGCTGTATCTTTGCAGCAACAGCGGTGTTATGGTATTCAACCGTAATGCTGTCAATAATGATACGGATATGAAATACGGTATCGTATCGCTGGAATGTGACGATGAGATCATAATACCTGCGGACGACACGTTCAATATACCCGACAATGCGAAAAATATTTCGGTATATGCCACGGTGCGCAATTATGCTTTCACCGATGTAAAGGTGCGCTTTTTTGTGCGTGAGCTGGATGAAGACCCTAAGCTTTACAACTGGAATGAGATAGAGCCTGTAAGAATGTACAAGCCTGAAAACGGCGAATACCATATTTGCCTGCAAGTGTTGGACAGCTCCGGCGGAAAGGTGCTGCAGGAAACGGTCTACACCGTAAAAACGGACGTCAAGCCATGGGGCACTTCCAAATATCGGGCATATCTTGTTGTGGTTTGCACGGATATAATGCTGTCAATGATAATCAGCATTGTGAGCCTTATACTGATCATTTTGCGGAAAAATGAGCTGGAAACTTTGCGAGGTCAGCTGGAAAATACAATAGGCAAGCAGACCGACGAGCTTATTATGCAGCAGAAGGAAATGAAAAGCTTGCTTATCCAGACGGTCACAGCTCTCAGTGAAGCTGTGGACGCTAAGGACAGATACACCAGCGGTCATTCGCGGCGTGTGGCGGAGTATTCCCGTATGATCGCCGAGAGAATGGGCAAGTCCCGTGAGGAACAGGAGGAGATCTACCGGGCAGGTCTGCTGCATGACATCGGCAAGATCCGTATCCCTGTGGAGATAATCAACAAGTCAAGCAAGCTCACCGACGAGGAGTACAATATTATAAAAATACACTCTATTACAGGATATAATATCCTGCGCGGTATTTCGGGCAATAAGCTTATTGCTCTCTGTGCAAAGTATCATCACGAAAGATATGACGGCAAAGGCTATCCCAACGGACTTGCGGGAGATAAGATCCCCGAGGCGGCGAGAATACTTGGCGTTGCAGATTCATACGACGCCATGACAAGTACCCGAAGCTATCGTAAGGCACTGCCGCAGGCCGTTGTGCGCGGCGAGATCGAAAAGGGCAGAGGCACACAATTTGACCCTGAAATCGCAGATATCATGCTGGAAATGATCGACGAGGACAAGAATTATACAATGAAGCAGGCTGACGAAATACATCGCAGCGTACTTATAGTGGACGATGAGATCATAAACCATAAGCTCATAACGAACATTATGAGCGACGAGCCTGCTTATAAGATAGTGTCAGTTTGCAGCGGCATGGACGCTCTGAAGGCGCTTGAGAAGATGAGCTTTGACCTGATACTGCTTGATGTGAGGATGCCGGGCATGGACGGCATCGAAACGCTGAAGGCTATCCGTGAGCATTATAATATTCCCGTTGTGTTTATGACGAGCGATAAGGAGTTCGAGATGGCAGGCAAGTTTGCGGAGCTGGGCTGTGACGACTACATCACCAAGCCGTTCCTGCCTTTGCTTATCAAGGAGATCATTCACAATATGACCGAGAGAACGACTATAGAATAAATCAAATATCCCCTTCTGCAATACCGCAGAGGGGGATATTGCTATATAGTGCGTACTCAATAACTGCCCGAAGGGCAGTTCAGTCTGTCGAATAACCCCTAATCCGCAAGCGGATTAGGGGTTATTCGACAGACTGAGAGCGTGAGCTTTTGCTCACGCTCAATGATCAATTAGAATTGATTTATAAAATATTTTCGTAAACAACAGTCTCTAATATTTCGGGGGCTTTTTCAACGTCATATCCACGCATTTTGCAGAATATTTCCATGTTATCTCCGAAAACCACCAGAGTGACCTTTTTCAGAGAGGTGCCCTCAAATGAACTGCTCCGTTCAGAATTTGTGTGAGAAAACGGGTATTGCTCTGTCCGGGTATAAGCATGACAGCTTGATAAGCACGGGGCTCATTCTATATATCTTTGAAATAGCTTCTTGTGATACCTTCGTTTACGAAACCGTTCTTTTCGTAAAAATGCTGTGCTGTCTTATTGGCGAGCGCGGTATCGGTATCAAATCTTGTGAAGCCTTTGGAGAACAGATACGTCTTTAACGCGTCCATGCATTTTGAACCGATGCCTTTTCTGCGCAGCTCATCATTTACGAAGATCCACCTGAGATATGCGGTATTGCTCTGCTCAAGGAAGTGCAGCTCGCAGCCGCCCACAATTGTTCCGTCAATAATAAAATCGCAATACTGCTGATCCCCCGCAGTTTTTTCGTGCCGATCAAGCACGACCTCTGAGCTTTTTTCACTGCTCAATACTGACGAATAAAATACGTTCTCATGTTCTTCAGCAAATCCGTTCTGTAATAAAAGCTCATGTATATAGGCGAATTTTTCGGATAATTTTCCATGCCTTGCATAACAGGACATTCCAAAGTAATGAAAAAATGCGTATATCCTATCTGACGATATTTCCGAAAGCGCATTTACCGCCTCGTTTATCAGGCTGTTCCCGACCTCCGGATGTTCCTCGGAAAAATAGAAGCTGCGTATTATCGGATAGGAAACAGCGTCGGATATGTCTCCGCTGCTGTCAAAGCCGAATGCGCTCCTTCCGTACTGAACGAAGCCTGTCAGCTTTCCGTCAGAATATGCCGTTATAGTTTCCAAATCGGAAAACAAGGTCCGTCCGCTGCCGTCGATATCATAAAGGAAGGCGCTTTCCCATGCTTTATACTCCGTTTCGTAATTATACGGGAATGTCAGCTTTTTCATGTACTCATAAATATCTCTTGGGTAGCGCTGATCAAAGGAGAAGCCATCGTTTCCGACGCCCGAAGATCCGTTACTGAGAGTGCCGTGAAACGATTTAAGCAGCGGTTCCCTTGTATCCCTGACTTTTTTGATCGAGGTTTCCATTATATGCTCCTTTGCTGCAAAATAGGCTCTTACAAGTGTTTTGACTGTTAGGTTTATTCCATTATACTCCAAATCCAAAATATAGTCAAGCTGCGGAAACGAAAATCGGCGGGACCTCAAAACTGCATATATCAGCCTGAAATCAATGATGTTTCCGCTGTGCCGCACAGCTTTTCAGCGGATTGACTCTGTCCGGTTTTAGTTGATAAATTATAAATTTTTTTAAAAAATGTTGAAATTTATAACAAAATATGTTACAATATAATAAATAATCTGTAATATGAAAGGAGCAGGATAATGGACAAGCGCAGAAATGAGAATGACGATAAGATCAGACAGATAAAACTGATAATGATATTCGGCCATGCTCTTATAATTATTATCGCTGCTGTATTCATGGCATTCTTCACCATAAAGAAAAATGACATGGTGCTTAAATCCAAGGTCAGCGATCTTACATATGCCCTTAATGTCCAGATGAAGCTGAATATCAACACCTATCTATCCAAGCTGGAATCGGTCTCTACACTGGTTTTCGGCACAGAAGAGATAGTCAGCTACTATTCCTCCGCCGATAATTCCGATAAGTATGAGGCTCTTAACACGGAAAAGATCATCTCGGACAAGCTTTACGACCTGTGCATTCTGGAAAACTATGTTGATTTCTTCATAGTTTACAGCGACGACCATACCGTGGGTAAGGTCTCCAACGGCACCACCGAACTCTTCGGCGACGACCTTTACAATGATATGGCTCAGACCGTTACAAGAAACCGCTCCAAGGACGGCTGGTCAACAGGCTTCAATAACGATTTCCGACGCATCTACTATGTAAAGCGCGTAAACGGCAACGCCTTGCTGGTGGCGTCCTTCTACACCTCCGAGCTGGAGACCGTTTTCGTTCGTCCCGACGATATGCGGGATACTGCGGTCAGACTTGTCAATGAAGACCATTACATCATGTATTCCAGCGAAAACGAGGAGACGGGCTCAAAGCTGCCTGACGAGATCCTTGACAGGATAGGCGGCAGTACCTCTGCGTCCTTCATCGACGATGATTACCTTATCACCATAAATACCTGCGCAGACAGCTGGTATGTCATCTGCTCCGCGCCCACGAAGATAATCCTCTCCGAGCGAAATATCGTCATCAGATATACCGTCATCATCACCGTGGTGACCTCCGTTATCGCAATGCTGCTGGGCACCCTCCTTTCCATTCACGTTACAAATCCTGTGAACCGCATAGTTTCAAAGCTCAATACTCAGGCCAATATCGACAGGCTCACAGGTATTTACAACAAGCTTTCCTTCGAGGAAAATGCCGATTATATGCTGAAAAATGCCAAAACGGGCGAGCGTCATGCCGTTATCCTCCTTGACGTGGACAACTTTAAGGGAGTCAACGACAATCTGGGTCATGCCTACGGTGACAAGGTACTTGCCGATATCGGAAATATTCTGAGGCTGACCTTCAACTCCACCGACTGTCTCGGCAGGATAGGCGGAGATGAATTCGGTATCCTGCTCAACATTCCCGCAGACAGACAGCATGACTATATGACGCTTATCAACGAAAAATGCCGTTCGCTCTGCGGAGCCTTCCATGACAACTATACGGGCAGAAACGGCGATTATAAGATATCCGCAAGCATCGGCGCTGCAGTATTTCCCGACGACGGGAAAGCATTTTCCGAGCTTTACAGATGTGCAGACACAGCTCTCTACTCCTCCAAGCACAAGGGAAAGGATACGTTCACTATCTACAGCGATGTAAAGGAGAATACCGATGAAGAGCTTTAAGAAAAAGCTGTTATCCCTTTCTGCTGCGGCGGTGCTTCTGTTCACCTCCTGCGGCTCTGAGCCTGTTGTCATCACACAGGACGAGTATACCGAGATATCCCTGTCGTGGTGGGGAAACGATACCCGCACTGAATATACTCTTGCGGCGGTGAAGAAGTTTGAACAGCTTCACCCCGATATCCGCGTAAAATGCAGCTATTCGGAATGGTCGGGCTACCAGACAAGATACAATATACAGATGATGTCCGATACGGAATCGGATGTGATGCTGATAAACTTCTCTTGGCTGGACAAATATTCCGCCGACGGAAACGGGTACTACGATATTTTTGAACTGAGCGATATCTTTGACCTGTCGCAGTTTTCGGAAAGCGAGCTGGCCTTCGGCATAAGAAACGGAAAACTCAACGCCATTCCCATAGCGCTTAACACTCAGACCGTATACTACAACAAAACCGTATATGACCGCTATGGTCTGTCGCTGCCCGAAACATGGGACGACCTTTTTGAAGCGGCAAAGGTCATGGGTGACGAGGTATATCCCCTTGGCATGCCCGCAAAATCGGCGATGTTCTTCATAACCGCTTACACCGAACAGCTGACGGGAAAGCATTTCATGTCCGAGGACGGACAGCCCGGCTTCGGCGAAGAAGAACTGGGGATAATGCTTGACTTTTACGTCCGGCTTATAAACGGCCATGTTATGCCGCAGGTGGAGTATTTTGAGAAGAACGATATCAGGAACTGTACCTATGCGGGAACTGTGGCTTGGCTCAGCGACGCGGAAAATTATATGGGACCCGCCCGTGAGGACGGAAACGAGATAGTCGTAGGCAGCTACACAGGCTGTACCGATAAGGTGGAGGGCTGGTATACAAAGCCTGCGACCCTTTATGCGGTGAGCTCTGAGACCGAGCACCCGGAAGAAGCTGCGCTGCTGCTTGATTTTCTCCTTAACAGCGACGAGATATCAGAGCTTCAGGGCATTGAAAAGGGTATCCCTCTGAGCCGCTCCTCCAGAACTTATCTTGAACAGCATGATATGCTCAAGGGGCTTCATTATGACGCATTCTGTCGGATGAGCGCAGATATTGATTCAATGGCGCTTATCGACCCATTTATGGAGGATACGGAAATGATGGACGCATTTCAGGAGGCATGCAATGCAGTGCTTTACGGCAAGATGTCCACAGAGGAAAAGGCTGCGGAGCTTTATGCGCAGTTTAATGCGATATTTGACTCCGGTACATAATGAAAACAGATAAAGCTCTGCGCAGGACCGTATGTTAAGGTCCTGTGCAGAGCTTTTGTATGTTCTCCGAGCGGTATGATATGTCTGCCGAAAAGTCTGCGCATACATTTGCAGGAGGAACAGCGCCTTATTCTTTGGACATTGATACGACACATTCGACGTGCCCTGTCCGCGGGAACATATCCACCGCTCTTGCACGGTCGGCTTTGAAACCGTGAGCGCACAGATATGCCGCGTCGCGCGCTGCCGTAGCAGGATTGCAGGATATCATCACCACGCGCTTTGGTGACATCTTCACTATGGAGGACAGTGTGAGCTCGTCGGCGCCCTTTCTGGGAGGGTCTATCACGATAACGTCGGGACGGATATTCTTTTCAGCCAGCTCCGCCGCTATCTTTCCCGAATCCCCGCAGATGAACTCACAGTTTTGGATACCGTTGAGCCTTGCATTTTCAGCGGCATTTTCCACTGCCTGCGGTATGATCTCCCCGCCGATGAGCCTTCCGACAGAGTCTGCCATGGAAAGCCCCACCGTTCCCGCACCGCAGTACAGGTCCAGCAGAGTTTCTCCGCCCTTTAGCTCTGCGTATTCACGGGCTATGCCGTAGAGGCGTTCAGCCTGTTCGGTGTTCACCTGATAGAAGGACAGGGGCGAAATATTTATCCGTCTGCCGCACATCGTATCGGAGATATTATCCGTACCCTTGACGGTAATACACTTATCCCCCATGATAACGTTGGTGCTTTTCGAGTTGATATTCAGCACCACGCTTTTTATATCGGGGTATTTTTCGGTAAGGATATCTGCCAGCTCAGAAAACAGCTTCGTTTGCGGAGCGGTGACTATCAGACAGACCATTATCTCGCCGCTGTGAAAGCCGCGGCGGAGATAGATGTGACGGACAAGACCCTTTCCGCTTTTTTCGTCGTACAGAGGGATATGCTTCCTGTCGATGTAGGAGCATATCTCCCCTGTGATATCCGAGAATATTCCGGGCTGCAGAACGCAGTCGGAGCAGGGCACGACGCGGTGACTTCTGGGAGCGTAGAATCCGCAGACAGCTTTTCCGTTTTCATAGGTCAGTGGATACTGCGCCTTGTTTCGGTAGCGCTCGGGGGAAGTACAGCCGAGGATATCCTCAAATGGGATATCCAGCCCGCCCAGCCGTGCGAAAGCGTTCCGGACGATATTGTCCTTTTCACGAAGCTCCGCCCCGTAGCTTATATGACGGAAAACACAGCCGCCGCATTTCGCCGAAACAGAGCATACATCATTATCCGCGCGGTCGGGAGAGGGAGTTATCAGCTTGTCGATAATGCCGAAGCAGTAGCTTTTGCAGACCTTGACGATTTTGCAGGAGATGACATCTCCGGGAGCGGTATTCGGCACAAAAACAGCCATGCCGTTATATTTCCCCACGCCGTTCCCGTCGGAGGATATGGAGTCTATTTTCAGTTCTATGATATCATTTTTGTTCATTTCGGGTTATCCTTTGCAAGACTTTTATTTACTATAATTATAATCAAAACATGGCTTTATGTCAAGGCGTATTGGTTAGTGAACAGTAAATGATGATACGGCTTGACTTGACTTTTGCGGCGTGATATAATGTGGTTGAAAGGGCATGTCTGTTTGAAAGGATAAAGAAATATATGAAGGTGATTAATTATTTTGACAGCGACAGAAAGGCGCATTGGCTCGCACAGATAGGCAGCAGCGACTGGGCAGCGGGCAGATTTCTGTACGAATTATTAAAAGACGACAAGCTGCAGGGATTTGTAGGTCATGACCCGAAGGTCCTGCTGCTGGTGGAGGGCGATGAGCTTATTTCGTTCTGCACCTATTCGGAAAAGGACGAGATCACGTCAACCGATTTGACGCCATGGATAGGATTTGTCTACACATTTCCGCAGAGACGGGGACATCATTATATCGGCAGGCTGTTTGATGAGATAGCATATATCGCAAAGTCGGAGAATGTCAGTCAGGCTTATATATCAACAGATCACGTGGGTCTGTACGAAAAATACGGCTGCGAATTTTATCGGATGATGACCGATGCAGAAGGTAACCTGTCAAGAGTATATATAAAGAGATTCGATCGGGGCAGATCCTCCCGATAAAGCGATACGGCTTTGAACTGTCTGTTGTTCGCGAAGCCGCGTCAATGCCATATTTTGTGGCTCTTCGGGTTTGACAGTATTTTTGATTTGGGATATAATGGGATCCGACGGTCAGCTTGACTGCACGGAATATCGGCATATGTGGAGGAAAGTATATGACAAAAAGGATAAAAATATCAGTCGGAGCTCTTATTGTACTGTCGGTATCAATGGCGGCGCTGTTAGTATACATATTCACAGGGTATGGAGATTGGCTGGTCAGGACCTCCTATTTGCAGTCTGAGGAACAGATATATATTATGGAAACGGGTATTCTGCATAATGAACAGACCTTCAGAGAAGGTAATGATATCGTCCTGACGTATGATCTTGATAATGAAGAATATGTGGAGCTGTCAGAAAAATATGATATCGAAAAAACAGCGGGAAATGGAACGGAATTTGAAAAGGCGTTAGCTTTGATGGATGAGTATTCCGGAAGACTTTATCATCTGTCGGATTATGATAATCGCGCAGATATGAATGCAATGGCATTATTGGAATACAGTCTGGATAACAGATCTCAGGGGATAAACTGCCGTGCAAAGGCACAGATATTGAATGAAATGTGTCTGGCGCTGGGTATTTATTCCCGCAAGGTATGGCTGCATCCCAATTCTGTCTATGATAAAGAATGTCATGTTGTAAATGAAATATGGGACAGCAGCCTGAATAAATGGATAATGCTGGACATTACAAACAATTTCTACTGGATAGATGAAAATGGGGTGCCGCTGTCAATTCTGGAAATAAGAGATCATCTTGCGGATCAGAGATTCTGTACACCGGTTTCTCCCGATGACGATCTGAATGATCCGGAGAGATCCTTGGAACGGAATTATTCAAATTTCTTATATATTGCAAAAAATATGGCGTACACATATTACTTCAAAGAATATACAGCGGGAGAAACGGATGAAGTCTGTTTCCTGATGCCCGAGGCGATCGTGCCCGATGATGAGGCTGTGCTTATTTCAAAAGAGGCGGTCGAAGGCTCGCCGATAAGATAGACGGTGTTTATGTCAGAGTCGGAAAAAATGCTCACGGCGATGTATATGGAAAGCAAGGACTATCTCCGAAAAAAGAAAAATGCGAAAGACTGAAAATGGGAGAAACAGATCATGAACGATATGAATGATAAGATGCTTCTTATAGAAAAATATAAGCTGATACACGAAGACCATGCGTATTATTCGGACAGAGAGAATTCACATAAGCATCTGATCTTTAAGGACTCATTTTTTGAAAGAAGCGATGTTATCGGACTCTTGTTCCGGATAAATAAACTGTGCATGGCAAAGGTGAAATATTTTCGGGAAAACATAGACAAATATGAACCTTTGAAATATCATTATAAACAGGGCTTTGTTTCTGTTCCTTTGTGGGATGCGGAGTTTTTGAAGCATCGTTCTTCGGGCTATATCCTTGATCTCCGCTATCTTCAGACCATCACGGTCTATGAGGATTTCAGAGCTTTATGTGATGAGCTTGAAGCTTACGAGAACAAATAGTATCCTATGTACAAGCCCGAAAAACGGGCTTGTTCCGTTACATCAGCGAGATTATCTCCTCGTCGGACAGATTTTTCTGCACCGCACGGTTTACCGCAAATGCGATAAGCTTCGCTGTGCGGCGGATAAGCTCGTCTATGTCACGGGGAGTTATCATCATGTTTGGCAGATGCTTCTCGGGAGCCTTTCCCGTGATGTTCTCCACTGCCGTGTGCATGTCTATAACCGTCGGCACCCCTATCGCTACCACAGGCACGCCCATGGTTATCCGTGATATCTCCTTGCGGCGGTTCTGCACTCCCGAGCCGGGGGATATCCCCGTATCGGTTATCTGGATAGTTGTCCCAAGACGGGATATATCCGAACAGGCAAGGGCGTCTATGACTATCAGCAGCGTGGGCTTGACCGTGCTGCATACCGCAGACAGCTGCTCTGCCGCTTCTATACCCGTCTGCCCCGTCACTCCCGGGGAGACTACCGTTACCTCCGACATATCGGGCAGCCCCGACATGCCGTTGATATGCCGCGTGGCGATTATCTGCGAGGCGGCAATGGGTCCCAGTGCGTCGGGAGTGATATTGCGGTTGCCCAGTCCTGCTACGAGCACTCGTTCGGTATTGTCGGCGATGCCCTTTATCTCGTCGGCGATGTTTTCCGCCTGCTCCTCGAAGTCGGAGGGATGGGCTGACAGGCGGTCGGTCTCCACGGTGATGTACCGTCCGCGGGTCTTGCCTATACGCAGCCCTGCCATTTCGTCTGTGACGATTATCTCCGTTATGCTGCACACCGAGCTTTTGCGCAGCTTCCGCTTTATCCCCTTCGGCAGAGTGCGGCTTTCGGGGTCGATACATTCAACGGCTAAATCGGTTCTTATTGACATGATCATCTTGTCCTTTCGGTGTATTTTCCGTATACACCGTATTTTGTACAAAACGCTGAAAAATATGCGCTTTTTAATTGAAAAATTCTACACAAAAAATCATCGAAAACACTTGAAAAATGCGCGTTTAAATGTTAATATTATAGTTAAGGCTGTGCGTATTGTCGGAGTGGTTGTCATTTACACTCCGCAGGGAACGTGTCTTTATCGCTATGCGATATATCCTGTATGACTGCGCAGGCAGAACTAAAGCTTAAGGAGGTGTTCAGAAATGCCAAACATCAAATCCGCAAAGAAGAGAGTTAAGGTCATCAAGACCAAGACTTTAAAGAATAAGATGATCAAGAGCAACCTCAAGACTGTTCTTAAGAACGCTAATGCCGCAGAGGAAGCTGCTGCTATCAAGCTTGCTATCAAGAAGGTTGATCAGGCTGCCGCTAAGGGTATTCTTCACAAGAACAACGCTGCGAGAAAGAAGTCTCAGCTTGCTAAGAAGCTCAACGCTTTACAGGCTCAGTAATTATCATATATAGTAATTTTGCGCAGGCTTCGGTCTGCGCTTTTTTTAATTTACCACTTGAACATCTGCGATAAATATGGTATAATATAATATATGTCAAGATCACGATAAACCCTACGAAAGGACTTTTTTCAGATATGTCCGAAAAAGAAAAATATATAGAGCTTGTCAGGGAAATATTTTCCCGCGAAAGCTCTCCGCGGCTTGCCTGCGTGCACAGCTACGGCTGTCAGCAGAACGTCAGCGACGGCGAAAGGATAGCAGGCATGCTGTCCGAAATGGGCTGCGGTATCACAAACGATATGAACGAGGCGGATATCATCATCCTCAATACCTGCGCGGTCAGGGAAAATGCCGAGCTCAAGGTCTTCGGAAATATCGGCGAGCTCAAGCACTTAAAGGAGAAAAAACCCGAGCTTATCATCGCTGTCTGCGGCTGTATGGCTCAGCAGGAGCATATCGCCGAAAAAATAAAAAAGACCTACAAGCAGGTGGATATCGTATTCGGTACGTTTGCTCTGGCAGAGCTTCCGCGTCTGCTGTACAACGCCCTCACCGAGCAAAAGCATCAGTGCGATATCTCCGAACGCCGCGAGGACGTCTATGAGGATATCCCCGCTGTACGCAGCTGCAAATACAAGACGGGAGTTTCCGTTATGTACGGCTGCAATAACTTCTGCACCTACTGCATTGTGCCCTACGTCCGAGGACGGGAGCGCAGCCGCAGCCCCGAAAATATTATCGCCGAGATAACCTCTCTGGTGAATGACGGCTGCAAGGAGATAATGCTTCTGGGACAGAACGTCAATTCCTACGGAAAGGGTCTTGAACCTAAGATAGATTTCCCTGAACTGCTTCGGAGGATAAACCGTATCGACGGAGATTTCCGTGTGCGGTTCATGTCGCCTCACCCAAAGGACGCTACCCCCGATTTCATCGACGCCATTGCGGAGTGCGATAAGGTATGCAAGTCTATCCATCTTCCGCTCCAGTCGGGCAGCGACAGGATACTTAAAGCAATGAACCGCCGCTATACCGTGGAGGATTATATGAAGATCGTGGACTATGCCCGAAAGGTCATGCCGGGGCTGTCCATCACAACCGATATCATTGTGGGCTTCCCCAACGAGACCTATGAGGATTTCCTTGGCACTCTCGATGTGATGAAGCGGGTCAGATTCGACAACATCTATTCCTTTATCTATTCGAAGCGCAAGGGCACAAAGGCTGCCGAAATGGAGGATAATACCTCCGACGAGGACAAGGGAAAATGGTTCCGCGAGCTGCTGGCGCTGCAGCGGGAAATATCTGACGAGTATTATAAGCGCTTCATGGGGAAAACTATGAAGGTCCTCTTCGACGGCCCCGGCCGCAGAGAAGGCTATATCACCGGAAAAAGCGACGAGTTCGTTATCGTGGAGGCAAAGGGTACTGCCTCCGATATTGGAACGTTTAAAAATGTAAAGGTCACCGAGACCCATAACTGGGCGGTCTGCGGTGATATCACAGATTGACATATAAGGAGAATGAACTATGACTATTATCGAAAAAGCAAGAGAGCTTGGAGTTATGATACAGCAGGACGACAGATATATCGCCTACAACGTTGCAAAGGAGGAAAACGACTCCGACGAGGAGCTCCAGCAGATGATAAACGATTTTAATCTGCTGCGCCTTAACCTCAACGCCGAGATGTCAAAGCCCGACAAGAGCAGCGAAAAAATTGCCGAGTACGACCGGAAGGTCAAGGAAAAGTACAATCAGATAATGGCTAACGAAAACATGATAAACTTCACTAAGGCACAGAATGCCATGAACAGCCTGCTGGCACAGCTCAACAATATCATCACCTATTCCGCAAACGGCGAGGATCCTATGACCTGTCCCGTTGAGACTCCTTCCTGCAGCGGGAGCTGTTCTACCTGCGGAGGCTGCGGCTGATAATGAATATTGACTACGCAAAGCTTTCGCCGATGATGCGGCAGTATTTTGAGCATAAGGATAAATATCCGGGACATATACTGTTTTTCCGCGTGGGCGACTTTTATGAGATGTTCTATGACGATGCGGTAACCGTTTCAAAGGCGCTGGAGCTCACTCTGACGGGCAAAGACTGCGGTCAGGACGAACGCGCGCCCATGTGCGGCGTGCCCTTCCATGCGGCGGATACCTACATCAAGCGGCTTATCGACTGCGGCTTCAAGGTGGCAGTCTGCGAGCAGACCGAGGACCCTAAGCTGGCAAAGGGTCTGGTGGAGCGGCAGATAATAAAGGTGGTCACTCCGGGTACGCTCACCGACAGCTCCATGCTCCGCGAGGATTCCAACAACTATCTTGCCGCAGTTTATGCGGATGCCGATTCCTGCGCTGCCTGCTTTGCGGATATCTCCACAGGCAGCGTGGATCTTTCGGTATATGAGGATAATGCCGAGGAACGGCTTATCAACGACCTTTCAAGATATTCTCCCGCGGAGATCATCTTCAATGAGGATTTCCTCAATTTTAAAGAAGCGCCAAAATTTATCAAGGAAAGACTGAATACGTCGGTGCAGCTTATCGGCGAGAGCAGGTTCGATCCACACACAAGGTCGGAGATACTCCTGAAACAGTTTGCGGCGGAGGATATCTCCGAGCTGGGCTTTTCAGGGCAGGATAATGCCGAGCTGCGCTGTGTGTGCGGACTTTTCGACTACATAGCCGAAACGCAGAAGTCGCTGACGGGAAGATTTACCGTCATCAACCGTTCAAACGGCAAGAAATATATGGACCTTGACATGACCGCACGGCGAAACTTAGAGCTTATCGAGACCATGCGGAACAAGGAAAAACGGGGGAGTCTGCTGTGGGTACTCGACCACACACAGACCTCTATGGGTAAGCGCATGCTGAAAAGCTGCATCGAACAGCCGCTTATCAACCCTGCGGCGGTCATCTCCCGCCTTGACGCAGTGGAGCAGCTCTTCGATGACCCCGTTGACCGCGATGAGCTTATCTCCGCACTTTCGGGGATATACGACATTGAGCGCTTAATGACCAAGGTCATGTACAAGACCGCAAATCCCCGCGATATGAAGGCTCTACAGCAGACCGCGGAGAAGCTTCCCGATATCAAGCGGCTGCTGGAGAATTTCACAGCACCCCTGCTGAAAAAGCTCAACGGACAGATAAGCACACTGTCTAAGCTTGCTTCGCTCATCTCTAACGCCATAGCCGATGACCCGCCTATCAATCTTAAGGACGGCGGGGCAATCAAGGAGGGCTTCAATGCTGACCTTGATCATCTCAGGAAAATCATGTCGGGCGGCGAAAGCGTCGTTGAGGAGATAGAAAACCGCGAGCGCGAGCGGACAGGGATAAAAAATCTTAAGATAGGCTACAACCGCGTGTTCGGGTATTATATCGAGGTCACAAAGTCCTATTACGACCTTGTGCCGCAGGATTATATCCGCAAGCAGACCCTTGCAAACTGTGAGCGGTTCATCACCGAGGAGCTGAAAAAGACTGAGTACGAAATAGCAGGCGCAAAGGAGAAAAGCCTTGTGCTGGAAAGCGAGATATTCGCCGAGGTGCGTGAGTTTGCTGCCTCCTGTCTGACCGAGGTGCAGGAGACTGCTTCTGCGATAGCTTATCTTGACGTGCTGTGCAGCTTTGCTTACGTATCAGCTGCCAACGGTTATGTGCGTCCCGATATCGCTGCGGACGGGATAATCGACATAAAGGACGGACGTCACCCAGTTGTGGAAAAGATGATAACCGACGAGATGTACGTCCCCAATGATACATATCTTGACGAAAACAGCCGCAGAATGGCGATAATCACAGGCCCTAACATGTCGGGAAAATCTACCTACATGCGGCAGACCGCACTTATTGTTCTCATGGCGCAGATAGGCTGCTTTGTGCCCGCATCAAGGGCTAAGATAAGCATTGTGGACAAGATCTTCACCCGTGTGGGCGCCTCCGACGACCTGACTGCGGGACAGTCCACCTTTATGGTTGAAATGAGCGAGGTCGCGAACATCCTCAAACATGCTACGCGGGACAGCCTTGTCGTTTTAGACGAAGTCGGACGGGGCACCTCCACCTTTGACGGCGTGAGCATAGCTACTGCCGTTGCGGAATATATCGCAGGAAACAGGAGCCTTAAATGCAAGACCCTTTTCGCGACCCATTATCATGAGCTTATTTCCCTTGAAGGACGTGTCGAGGGCATCAGGAATTACAGTGTCGCCGTTATCAAGAAGGGCGAGGATATCAAGTTCCTGCGCAAGATAGTAGAGGGCGGCGTGGACGACAGCTACGGCATTGAAGTTGCGAAGCTGGCAGGGCTGCCGCCGAAGGTGTTGAAGCGTGCCAAGGAGCTGCTTTCGGAGATGGAGCAGGAGAAGGCTGCGGAGCGTCGGACGGACATCAGTTCCGATGATGAGCAGATATCCTTCGGCAGGATAGACAGTGAGAGCGTTATCGAGAGGATAAAGAAAACGAATGTAGACGAGCTTTCGCCGCAGGAAGCGCTGGATTTTCTGAAAGAACTGGCAGCGCAGCTTGGATGATCAGTGAAGAGCGGCGGGATGACCCGCAGGTCAGCAAAAACGAAAGGAAAGATATCTATGAAAAACATCGGCGATTTTTATAAGAGACTTTCAGATACCAATAATGATCATTTTGAGCTTGAGGGTATGATAATCGATTTTTACTGTGCCGTTATCGACGATGATGAATATACCGAAAAATCTGAAGCTCTGCTTCTTTTCAAGGAGCTGTACGACTGGTACTGCGGAGGGACCGATGAGGGTACCTGGCAGTATTACGAAAGAGCAGGAAAAACCGAGGAAGAACTTGCTCTCGCTCATCTGAAAAAATGCGGCATGGATGAGGCTGCAAAGATGTACGCTCTCGGTATGCACGATTATTCCGTGTATGATCGGAACGCCGAAAATTATCCGCAGGAATGGATGGACGAAGCTGAACGCATTGACAGCTTTATTATGGATAACGAGGACAATATCCTTATGATGCTGAGGAACATTCTCCTTGAAAACCGCGGGGAGATCGAAAGGGTCATGGGCGGAAAGGCTGTCGGGAATGCAGATGACCGAAATGATCGGGCTATGCGTGAACTCTGTGAAAATGATCCCGAACTGGCAGAACAGATCCGCAGAATTCAGGAGGGATCAATGGCTCAGCTTTTTGCAATGATGAATTCGGACTGCGGGACCTGCGCCAACAGAACAGAAAATACCGGCTTAAATGAATTTGCCTGCAAAGCCTATCCCGATGGCGTGCCCTCGGAGGTGTTCCTTTCGAGGACTCCCGACAAGCGAGGCACCGAGTGCGCCAACGGTTTTTGTTACGAATGTGAAGAATGATTTATCTGCTGCATAAAGGAGTGGGAAAATGCCAAAGGTAAGGCTGCTGAAAAAGGAATTGTATGAGCTGATAGCCGCGGGCGAGGTCATCGAACGTCCAAGCTCCATAATCAAGGAGCTGACGGAAAATTCTATCGACAGCGGAGCCTCCGCCGTTACCGTGGAGATAAAACAGGGCGGCATCAGCTATATGCGCGTTACCGATAACGGCTGCGGTATTGCTCCCGAGGACGTGCCTACTGCTTTTCTCCGACATGCAACCAGCAAGATAGAGTCAAAGGACGACCTCTCCGATATCCATACGCTGGGTTTCCGGGGGGAGGCTCTCGCTTCTGTGGCGGCTGTTGCCAGAGTGGACGTTATGACTAAGGAAAAAACTGCACAGTACGGCGTTCACTATATGATCGAGGGCACCGAGGAAAAGCTCTGCGAGGAGTGCGGCTGCCCCGACGGGACTACTATCGTGGTCAGGGATATTTTCTACAACGTCCCCGCAAGACTGAAATTTCTCAAAAAGGACGTGTCCGAGGGCAACGATATTGCTCGTATCATCGAAAAAATTGCCCTTTCTCACCCCGAGGTCTCTATAAAATTTATCCGCGACAACAAGCAGATAATGTTCACTCCCGGAGATAACAAGCTGTTCTCTGCGGTGTATTCCGTGCTGGGCAGGGAGTTCGCTTCGTCGCTTATCCCCGTGGAATATTCCATGAACAACGTGAAGATAACGGGCTTTACCGTCAAGCCCGTGTTCGGCATGAAAAACCGCAAGCTCCAGACCTTTTTCGTCAACGGACGATATGTGCAGTCCTTCACCTGCATACGGGCGCTGGAAGAGGCATACAAGAACAGCATAATGGAGGGAAAATTCCCTGCCTGCGTGCTTCGGCTGGAGCTCAGCCCCTCCGCTGTGGACGTGAACGTTCACCCGCAAAAGATAGAGGTCCGCTTCACCGAGGAGCGGGCTGTCTATGAAGCGGTGTACTTTGCGGTGAAAAATGCCATACTCTCCGACAGCAAGCCCAACGAGATCGAGCTTCCCAAGCCAAAGCCAAACTATAACAAGCCCATGTTCGGAGAAGCGGCGAGCTATGTTCAGACGGAGATGGCTCCCCAGCCGAAAACGGACAGATTCTCTCATATAAAGGCGGAGGAGTACGCTTCCGCTGCGGGCTTCGGTCAGCACGGAACAGACAAGCCGAACAAAAATATCCCCGACCGCATCTCTGCCGAGGATTACAAGGCTTTAGCCGCAGGAAAAAGCTTATCGTCATTTAAAAGCAGTGCTCAGCCGAAAAGTGCTGCTCCCGCGAATACAGCCCCTGCGCCCGAAATGAGCGCTCCGCAGCCCCGGCCTGTTCCGCCGAAAAATATCCCCGAAGAGGGGCTGCCTATCGAACAGCTTCCTCCCGCGCCCGAGCCGAAGGAGTACAAGTATATCAATGCGGAGTCCTTTGAAAGCCGCGAAAATGCTCCCGTGGAGCAGCCTGCTGCTCCCGAAAAGCCCGAGTATCACCGTGAGCCCGTGTTTCGCCTGATAGGCGAGGCGTTCAAGACCTATATCATCGCTGAAATGGACGATGATATCATCTTCGTGGACAAGCACGCCGCTCATGAGCGCATCAATTTTGAGCGTATGAAGTCGGGCGAGGTGGACCTGAAATGCCAGATGATGTTTGATTGTCCCGAGGTGCGGCTGACATACAGCCAGTACGATTCCGTCTGCGAGAATATGCAGACCATAGTCTCGCTGGGCTTCGATATCGAGCCGCTCTCGTCGCCCGTTATCCGCGTGAAGGGCATACCTACCATACTGGACGCCTGCGACGCTGCGGATATCGCTTCCGAGCTTGCCCGTAACCTCGACGAGCACAGGCACGACCCCATGCCCGAAATACTGGACGATATGCTCCACAGCATAGCCTGCAAGGCGTCTGTCCGCGCCAACGACAAATCCAGCCCCAAGGAGCTTGAAGCGATCGTGAAGCGCATCTTCTCCGATGAGCGGATTAGGTATTGTCCCCACGGCAGACCTGTGATGTTCAAGCTCACCAAACGGGAGCTGGAAAAGCAGTTCAAGCGTATAGTATAAAAAAGCCGTCGTCGGAAAAATCCGATGACGGCATTGCTTATATATGTAAAAAATGTAAGGCTCAGACCTGTTCTGCGTTCAGTTTTTCCTCCGCTTCGGGGAGCTTTCCGTCCTTGAGCAGGTCGCGTATCTCCGACAGGAGCACTACCTGCGGATCGGGCTCAGGCTCTGGTTCAGGCTCGGGTTCCTTTTCCTCTTCCTGTTTTTTGCCTACGGACATGAGTTTATTTACCGCCTTTATCATGGTGAAAAGAATGAGCGCCATGATAAGGAAATTCAGTACGGCGGAAATGAACGAACCGTAATCAAAGGATACGCCGTTTATGGTGAACTGTCCGCCCACAAGGATAAGATTGCCTGCCTCGTCCTTTTCGCAGCCGCCTGTGATAAGCGCTATAAGGGGATTGATAAAGCTGTTGGTGAGCGCAGTTACGATGTTCTGGAAGGCTGCGCCGATGATAACGCCCACTGCCAGATTCATAACGTTGCCCTTTGAGATGAATTCCTTGAACTCATGAATGAGTCCGCCTGCCTTCTTTTCGATGTCTTCTGCTGTTGTTTTCTTATCTGCCATTTTTAATCGTCCTTTCGTGTAAGATATAATAGAATTATAATACAAATTGCCTCACGAAATAAATAATAATCTGTGAATTTTGTGTTATATTTAAATTACAGCTTGCCTTCCACCAGTCTCCGAACGATGACATTCACGAATATCAGTATCACGACCACCATGCCCGCAATGGCGCAGCCCTCTGCAGTGACGGTGTATTCGGGGATTATCCTGAAGAACTCGCATGCGAAAACAAATCCTATAAGAAGATTTACCAGCGTATAGCCGAAGCCGATAAGCGCCGCCGAGGACTTTTTCATGCTGACTCGCAGCATTGCAAGCCCCGGGATGACTATAAAGAAGCACAGCGCCAGCACCGCCGTGCCCACCGATACCAGCAGGCTCTGGGACATTATCGTGCAGTACACGCACATTGCCACATCTGCCAGCAGATTCAGCGAAACTATCGTTTTAAAAAAGCCGTGACGATAATTATTCAAAATTTTTCACTCCTGTAATTTTTACGTTATATATATTATGGACATGATTTGTCCTATCCATGCTGTATTGGGGAATATTTTTTTCCCTGCCATGAAGCTCTCCGCCGCATTTCCTTGTCTATCTCGTTCATTACAACGAATTTTTTTCTGCTCCACAGCGGCGCTATCAGCGTATCTGCCGCTCCGTCTCCAGTGAGCCGCTCTATGCAGACATCGGGAGGGATATATTCCAGCTGGCTGCAGATGATATCTGTATACTCTTCGAGGGTGGGCAGCGCAAATTCTCCGCGGAGATATTCCTCCGCCATAGCGGTGCCCTCTACGATATGCAGCAGATGCAGCTTTATGCCGTGAAGCTTCAGCTTTGACAGCTCTCTCACGGTATCGAGCATCATTTCCTTTGTCTCGCCGGGAAGTCCGTCGATGATATGCACGCAGACGTTTATCCCTCGTGTACGGAGCTTTTCATAGCCGACAAGAAAATCCGCATAGGTATGACAGCGGTTTATCCTGCGGGCAGTTTCGTCGTGGACAGTCTGCAGTCCCAGCTCAACGGTGAGGTAGGTCTTGTCCGACAGCTCTGCCAGATAGTCCGCGGTCTCCTCGGAGATACAGTCGGGACGGGTGGATATGGCTATCCCGCAGACATCGGGAAGGGACAATGCCTCCCCGGTCATTTTCCGTATCTTATCGGTTGGACCGTAGGTATTGGTATTCGCCTGAAAATAGGGGATATATTTCCCGCTGCTCCATTTTTCATTCATTTTGCGGCGGACATCGAAAAACTGCTCGGTTATAGTCTTTTCGGGATCTCCCGCAAAGGTGCCGCTGCCCTCGGAGCAGTAGGTGCAGCCGCCCCTGCCCTTTGTCCCGTCGATATTCGGACAGGTGAAGCCCCCGTTCAGGGATATCTTCATCACCTTGCAGCCGAAGCGCTCCCGCAGCATATAGTTCTGCGTAAGATATCGCTTTCCTCCGCCGACGAAAAAAAAGGGATTATTGTCGTTTTTTGTACTCATGTTATTTATTATAACATGTTCCCTCGCAAATTTCAATAGAATTTTCAATTCTGTCATAAAATATTATAAATTTTAGTGTGAAATGCAGAGCGAGACAGTGTATAATATATAATATAGTATTAGGCTCTGAATGAGCTGTGATGTTCATTTATGAAGGAGGGACAGAAATGAGAAACGTATTGGTAACAGGAGCGTCGGGACTTATCGGAAAAGCAGTCTGCGAAGGACTTCTTTCCCATAATACTGCTGTTGTGGGAACGGATAATTCTCCCTGTGATATAGAAGATCCGAATTTTAAGTTTATCCGTGCTGATATTACCAATAAGGAGACTATCGAGAGGATAATCACCGAAAATAAGGTGGACGCTCTTGTTCATCTTGCATGTACCGTTGATAATGATTTCCCCGATATTCTTACCCCTGAACAGGAAAAGGATTCTGCGGCTGTGGATAAGTATCTGTATAAATTTGCCGTGGCGGAAAATTTAAAGGATATTATTATGATAAGCACTCATCAGGTGTATGCCCCCCAGAAGACCAGAGAGCCTATCAGAGAGATCTCTCCCGAAAAGCCGATAACTACATATGCAAAGATAAAGCTGGATTCCGAAAAGGCTTTGAAGTCTGCTCTGAAAAAGGGCGGTACAATGGGAGTTGTTATGAGGACCTGTCCCGTATATACCAAGGATTTTACCGATAACCTCCGCAGCAAGGTCTACGACGATAAGGAAGGCTGCGCATATGTTTACGGCTACGGTGATTACGGCTACTCCTTTACCTGCGTTTACAATATCGTGGATTTCGTGGTGGGTATCATTAATCAGAAGAACGCCATCAACTATGAGGGAATATATAACGTCTGCGACAGCAAGCCTATCCTTGCCAAGGAGATAGTGGATTATCTGCGTGAGGCTCACAAGCTGGGAGCTGTTATCGAAAAGAATTACAGCAGCGAAAATGTGAAGTCGGTCTTTGGCATACTTCCCGGAAAAGCGGCTAAGAGCGAATACCGATTCAACGATATCAGCATTGCATGCAGCAATATTTCCTACGACAACACCAAGGCACAGAGAATATCAAGCTTCCGCTGGAAGCTCTCAAATACAAAATAAAAACGCGGTACTGTGAGTTGCTCACAGTACCGCGTTTGCATTACTTTACTGTATTGTTCTTAAGTACGTTGGAAAATTCCAGAGCCTTGCCCACGTCGCCGTCAACGGTGAGCTTTTTGGTGGTGAATGCCGCAACGGGGTCAAGCTTCTGTGTGATGAGCTTGATGAAGTCCTCAGGGCTTATATTGATAGCGCAGTTTTTGTCGATGTACTCGTAGGGTTCGATATTGATCTTTCCGTTGAGGAACTCAATATAGAAAACGCCGCCGTTTTCGCCTGTAAGATTGATCTGCACTGCGATGAAGTAGTCATTGCCCGGTGATTTTACGGTCTTTGCCAGTTCGCGGGTCTTTTCAAGAGTTTCGTTAAAGGTCATAGCGGTTGCTCCTTAGATATATTTCGGGAACGTTCCCGATCACATCTTTATTTTACCATATCTTCTCAAACATGTCAATACTTTAACAATTAATAATTATTTATTGACAATTGCTGTAATATCCTTAACGACCTCCGCGGCGATGATAAGTCCTGCTGCCGAGGGGACAAATGCGTTTGAACCGGGGATGTCACGGCGCACCGTGCATTTGCGCTCCGTGCCCGGAGGACATACACAGTGCTCGCGGCAGGATATGCTCATATCCTCCTGCACGGGCAGGGGCTTTTCCTTGGAATATACCACCTTAAGGCTGTCCACGCCCCGCTTTCGCAGCTCATAGCGCATCACCCGCGCAAGGGGACATACCGACGTATCGAAAATGTCCGCCACTTCAAGCATGGCTGGATTCACTTTATTCCCTGCGCCCATGGAGCTTATCACGGGCGTCCCTGCTTTTTTCGCGTTCATTATTATCTCCAGCTTGCCCGTTACGGTGTCGATGGCGTCTACTACGTAATCATACTCGGAAAAATCGAACTGTGCCGATGTTTCGGGCATGTAGAAGCAGCGGTGCTTTGTCACCTTACAGTCGGGATTTATGTCGTGGATACGTTCTTCGGCAGCGTCTACCTTGTACTGTCCCACGGTTTTTCTTGTGGCGATTATCTGTCGGTTCAGATTGGTTATGCAGACCTTGTCGTCGTCGATGATATCTATTGCGCCCAGTCCGCTGCGGACCAGCGCTTCCACCACATATCCGCCTACGCCGCCAATTCCGAACACGGCTACTCTCGACGAATACAGCTTTTCCATGGCTTCCTTTCCGAAGGTCAGTTCTGTTCTCGAAAATTGGTTAAGCATAATGTTATATCTCCTTTTATAAATCCTATAGGCTTGGTGGTCAAATATGAGAAACTCAAAGGCAAGAGATATAAGGAACCGCTGATTAAATCGTTTCTCGACGCTCTCAGTGACGGATTTTCGAG
The DNA here is from genome assembly GCA_051882725.1 of Oscillospiraceae bacterium. Lineage (GTDB taxonomy): Bacteria > Bacillota > Clostridia > Oscillospirales > Ruminococcaceae > RGIG4694. The sequence continues at coordinate 7,319 of JBJESJ010000103.1, read as the reverse complement.
TGTCGGAAACGATGGCTGCGCCTTTAATCAGCGATTCCATAATACTAATCTCCGATCAAAGTGTAGACGAAAAATCTGCACAAAACTCATAAACGCAAGCTTTGGCTTGATTTTTTGTAAACTTTACTATCGGAGCTTAGTATGAGATATTCTTGCCTTTTTTTACAAAATATGAATATCAGTCGCCTATCTTTATTTCAAGTATAGGCTCTGCCACGCTTGCTCCCGCGGGCACCATGGGAAGGACATTGATATCCTTGTCGATGATGCAGTTGATGAGCACAGGCTTGTTGAGGCTTATCGCCTTTTCCAGTGCGGGACGCACCTCGCTCTTCTTTGTTATGGTGATGCCCTCGATGCCGAATGCCTTTGCCAACATGTCAAAATCGGTGGGTTTTTCCAGTGTGGTCTGGGAGAAATGGCAGTTGTAGAAAAGTCTCTGCCACTGGCGCACCATGCCCAGCACGGAATTATTGAACACCAGCTCGATAACGGGAAGCCTATACTTTGCCAGCGTGGAAAGCTCTGACATGTTCATGTAGAAGCTGCCGTCGCCCGCAACGTTGACTACCGTTCTGTCGGGATTGCCGACCTTGCTGCCGATAGCCGCGCCCAGACCGTAGCCCATTGTGCCCAGTCCGCCCGATGTGGCAAAGCTTCTTTCAGCCTTGAAGCTGTAGTACTGCGCAGTCCACATCTGATGCTGACCTACCTCGGTGGAGATTATCGCCTTTCCGTCGGTGATGTCGCAGAGGGTCTCCAGCACGTACTGGGGGAGAACAGCCTCGTCATCGTCGGATACCTGACGGAGGGGATATTCTTCCTTCCACTGCTGTACCTGTGCCATCCATTCGGGGTGGGACTGCTGTGTGAGCTCCTTGTTGAGCTCGCCGAGGATAAGCGCCGCGTCGCCCTTGACATGAACGTCCACGCCGATATTCTTGCCTATTTCGGCGGAATCCACCTCGATATGTACTATCCTGCACTGCTTTGTATTTTCGGTAAAGCTCTTCGTATTGCAGGTGACGCGGTCGGAGAAGCGATTGCCTACAACTATCATAACATCGCAGTTAGTGAGCACCTCTGCCGCTGTCTTTGTGCCGTGCATGCCCAGCATGCCGATATAGCGGGGGTCGTCATTGTCCAGCGCGCACTGTCCCATGAGGGAAAGGGAAACGGGTGCGTCGATAAGCTCCGCAAGCCTTTTCAGCTGAGAAGCCGCGTCTGCGGAAACAACTCCGCCGCCTGCATAGATAAAGGGCTTTTCCGCTGCGGAGATGACCTTTACCGCTTCAGCCACCTCGTCGTTGTCGAGGGTGAAGCTGTGACCCTGTACGGGCTTGTTTTCAAACTCGCATTTTGCGGCGGTGATGTCCTTGGGGATATCTATCAGCACGGGACCCTTTCTGCCGTCGTTTGCGATAAAGAATGCTTCTCTAATGGTATCGGCAAGCTTTGTAACGTCCTTGACGATGAAGTTATGCTTTGTCACGGGCATTGTTATGCCTGTGATATCCACCTCCTGAAAGCTGTCCAGACCAAGCAGGTCGGTAGTAACATTGCCTGTGATGGCAACCATGGGGATACTGTCCATGTAAGCAGTGGCGATGCCCGTTACGAGATTTGTGGCACCGGGTCCCGATGTTGCGAATACAACGCCTGTCTTGCCGGTGGTGCGGGAATAGCCGTCTGCGGCATGAGCAGCGTTCTGCTCGTGGGAGGTGAGTATATGAGTTATCCTGTCACTGTAATCGTAAAGTGCGTCATAAATGTTGAGGACTGCTCCTCCGGGATAGCCGAAAACGGTATCTACGCCCTGTTCGAGAAGGGTTTCGAGTATGATCTGTGAACCGTTGAGTATCATTTCATGAACATTCCTTTCCTTGGATATATTGAATAAACAGATAAAGCCTTCACCCCTTATGAGATGAAAGCGGAAAAGCATCTTCCTTGTGCTTTCAATAGCATATTAATATTATTAGTTTACCACATAATATCTTAAAAGTCAAGGAAAAATGTGTGAATAAACAAATATGCCGCAGGATTTTGATCTCCTGCGGCACATCATTTACTATACTCTTTCAGCATATTATCGATCTGTTTTATTGGATCAAGATACCAAAGCTCGTCCGTCATTCCGGTCAGTTCGCTGAAGCTATGTGACTTGGGATTAAAATTCATCAGTACAAGGCTTCTGCAGTCGGCGAAATTATATTCGGAAAAGCTTTGTTGATACTCAGGCTTTCGGGGAGAGTTTCGGCAGACTTTACTGCTCGTCCCGCAGTCCGCTGGTGTCGATAGCGGAAATATCTATCTCCGCAAGGTCGGCATACACGGCATTCTTGTCGATGTAGGGATTGTCCTCTGCAAGACTGCCGGTGTCCACAGCTTCGGTGCTTATGCCCGAAAGGGCGTCGGGAGCGGCTTCAAGAGGCTTCTCGCGCAGTCCCGTCACCTCTGGGACCGCAACGTCCGCTTCTATCTTCTTGGCGGGACGGGACTTAGCCTTTCTGTCTAAGTCCGCGAAGAAATCGTCCGAGTTTACCACCGCAGGCTTTTTCACGGGAGCGGTGGGCGCGGGCTGACTTACCTCTTCATTTTTCTTCTTCATAAAATCAAACATTGCCATAGCTGATACACTTCCTTATTTTTTGAATGTAAATCTGTTGATAAGCGAATTAAGTGTTTCCGACTGTCCCGAAAGCTCTTCGGACGCGGCAGCGCTTTCCTGCGCTGTGGAGGACGTGGTCTGGATACTGCCGTTGATAAGCTCCATTCCGCTGTTGACGGCTTCGATATCCGCAGCCTGATTCTCCGCAGATGCGGCGATGTCGTCCACCAGCTTGTTTACGTCCTTTACCTTGACTACTACCTCGTCCAGAGCCTCGGCAGCCTTTCTTGCGAGCTCGGTGCCCTTCTTCATGGACTCAATGGACTGATTGATAAGGGCACCCGTCTGATTTGCTGCGTCCGCAGACTTTGTGGCAAGATTTCTTACCTCGTCCGCAACAACTGCGAAGCCCTTTCCTGCCGCACCTGCCCTTGCGGCTTCGACCGCGGCGTTAAGAGCAAGGATATTGGTCTGGAATGCGATATCGTCGATAACTCCGATGATCTTGGCTATCTGCGCGGAGGATTCCTCCATTTCGTGAAGGGCGGATATCATGCGGTTCATGGTCTCGCTGCCTGCCGCCACCTGACCGTTGGCCTCGTGGGTGAGCTTTCTTGCAAGACCTGCCTGTTCGGCGTTTTTGTTGACCTTTCCTGCGATGTCGCTCATGGAGGCGGTCAGCTCCTCGACGGTAGCTGCGTCGTTGGACGCGTTATTGGAGAGAGTATATGCTCCGCCTGCCACCTGCGATGAGCAGTCCTTTACCTGCAGAGCGGCGCGGTCCACTTCAACAAAGGTGCTGTTGAGGGAGCCCAGTATCATCACGAGTGAATCCTTGATAGCGGCGAAATCGCCCTTATAGTCGGTATTCGACTTTACGAGAAGATTTCCGTCCGCAACATTGGAGAGCACGTTATGTATATCCTCGATATAGCTGTGGAGATTATTCACGGTTTCCTCCAGGGAGCCTATGAGGATAAGCGTTTCATCGTTTCTGGTGCTGGTGGGCGTAGGCGAGGAGATATCGCCCTCGGCAAGCAGCTTCAGGCGCTGCGCAGTATCGGTTATCGGCTTGGATATCGCATTTGCGACCTTGGTGCATATCATGAAGGATACGCCGCACAGTACAAAAATCAGTATCGTTTCCACCGCGAACATTACATAAAAGTTTTTCATAACGTACTTGTTCGGCATAAGCACGTATACGAAGAATCCGTCATAGGATTCGGAGCGCGCAACGGCGGTATAATAATATTCTCCGTTGAATTTAAGCTTTTTCACATCGCTTACGGTGCGTTCCTCCTGATTGAGGACGATATATTCGTACAGTTCTTCATAGGAGCTGTCCTCGGCAGCCTTTTCCTCGATCTTCATGCCCTTGGTGAGAAGGTCGGTATTGGTCTCGCCGAAGACGGTATTTGCTCCGCTGACCACAAAACCGAAGCTGCCGGTCTCACCATCAGGGTCGTACTTGTCAAAAAGACGGTCTATGAAATTTCCGTTATTTACGATGTCGGAGTTGTCAATGGCGGAAGCATAAGCACTTGCGAGGTTTTTGACCTCTCGCACAGCGCTGTCCCGCATATTTGAATAGAGGGTATTGAGGGAGATGATCCCGTAGAAAAGTGCTGCCGCAGCCAAACTGACAAGACCCACGCGGATTATCCTTGCGCGGAGAGTAGTTTTCCTGCCGCTCAGACTTTTTTCGACAGCCTGTTCGACCTTTGTGTGCTTATCGCTGCTGATGACCTTATCCGCTGCGGCATTAAGAGACTGTTCAAGCTTTTCGGAGCGCTGCTCCTTTTTTTCCTGTCTTTTTTGTTTATATTTATTGAGCATGTCATTTAGTTTGTTGGTATCATTTTTCATAAACAATATCCCCAATCGCAAATTGTTTTTATTATTATATCACAAATTGCCGATGAAAATATGTCCGAATTATTATTATTTTATGTATAGCGTTCGTTTCAGCAGAAAAAATATGCCAATGATTTTGTGTACAATAACGAATCATTCACCGCCGAAAAATTCGCTGACAGTCATTCCTATTTTAAGAATGGGATAGCTCTCGGAATAGTCCTTTATCATATCGGGGCATTTTTTCGCTTCGGCGAAGATCATATCCGCAAGACCATTGTCCAGCTCCTCTTTCAGCAGACGCAGGGGCTTGTTGTACATGGTGGGGCATATGGAAGCCACGCCGATGACAAGCTGTCCGCGCAGCTCCATGACGCGGTAGGGCCATATCCGACATTCCACAGGCTTGCTGTCACCCAGCTTGCAGCCCGTCTCGGTCAGCATGGGGCAGTAGTACAGACCGTCCTCGTCCTCCTCCATGCGGAAGCGGAAGCTGTCCCCCTTGGAGATGAATTCCAGCGACGGGTCCAGCTCGGAAAGAGCGTCCTTCATCCCGGCGGGGACGGTGGGTGTCTCCCACAGGTCGTATCTGTCGAAAACACAGCAGATGCGGCAGTCTGCGCAGTCTGCGGGGGATAGTATATTTTTTAGCATGATTTTCCTCTTTTCTCATGGAATAAATATGTTTTTGCGCGCAACAATAAAAGTAAGATCATCTCGGAAAGGATGGATGTATAATGACGGTAACAAAACAGGAATACGCGGAAATGGTCAAGAAAGCGTCCCCCAATTCAAAGTCGTGGGCGGATATCCCGAAGGCATTTCTTATCGGCGGAGCTATCTGCTGCGTGGGACAGGCGTTTCTTAACCTTTATCTTCACTTAGGACTGCCCGATAAATCGGCAGCAGCCTGCACCACGGGCACACTGGTGCTCATCAGTGCGATAATGACGGGGCTGGGCTGGTACGAAAAGCTGGCAAAGCACGGCGGAGCAGGAACTCTTGTCCCCGTAACAGGCTTTGCGAATGCAGTGGTATCGCCTGCCCTTGAATTCAAATCCGAAGGCTTTGTACTCGGACTGGGCGCGAAAATATTCATCATCTCTGGCCCCGTGATACTCTACGGCACGGTGGCTTCGGTGATATACGGGCTTATCTACTATTTCTTTATCAAGTAGTCCTTATCTATTCGCTGCCATACTATAACAGCAGTCCGCCTGACGGCTCTATCGGAGCTTTCGGCGGACTGCCTTTTTTATCACTGTTAACTGTGCGCTGTTAACTGTAAATTGTTCAGATCTGTTCGTCGAGGGAAAGCTCGTGGGACTGCAGGAACTCTGCGATGAACTCCTCCGCTTCGGGGAGCTGCATTTCGTGGATAGCTTTCATAGTGCTTTTTTCCGCCTCGCGGAAGTCGCCGTTGCCCATCTGCCGCTCTTCGATGCATTTTATCAGCGCGGAGAGCTTATCTGCCGCCTTTACCAGCTGCCATAATTCCGCGTCCTCGTCTGTTCTGCCCAGTATGGGCTTGTAATATTCCCGAAGATCCTCGGGGAGATAGGACAGCAGCCGCTCCTCGGCTATCTTTTCCACCTTGTCGTATTCCGACTTTATCTCGGGGTTGAAATACTTGATAGGCGTAGGCATGTCGCCTGTGATTATCTCAGTGACGTCATGGTACATCGCCAGTACCGCACAGCGCTCGGGGTCAACGCTCCCGCCGAAGCGGACGTTGCGGTACAGCGCAAGAGTATGGGCGATGAATGCGGTTTCAAGGCTGTGTTCGCTGATATTTTCGGGTATGGTGTTCCGCATCAGCCCCCAGCGGCTGATGTATTTCATGCGGGAGATAATGGCGAAGAATTTCTGCTCCTGCATATCAGTCCACTAAGTCGGGGTCGAAGGATTCCTTCCAAGGAAGTCCCCACTTGTTCAGAGCGTCCATGAAGGGATCGGGATCGAATTCCTCGATATTGTAAACGCCGGGCTTTTTCCATTTGCCTGTCATGACCATCATCGCGCCTATCATGGCGGGAACTCCCGTGGTGTAGGAGATAGCCTGTGAGCCTACCTCCGCATAGCATTCCTGATGATCGCAGACGTTGTATACATAATAGTTTACGGGCTTGCCGTCCTTCTTGCCCTGCATGATGCAGCCGATGTTGGTCTTGCCCTTGGTGCGGGGACCTAACGACGCAGGGTCGGGAAGAACTGCCTTTAAGAACTGGAGGGGAACTATCTGCATGCCGTTGTAGTCGATGGGCTCGATAGAGGTCATGCCTACGTTTTCAAGGCACTTCAGATGTGTGAGATAGCTCTGTCCGAAGGTCATGAAGAAGCGTATGCGCTTGATGCCGTTGATATTGAGTGCAAGGGATTCAAGCTCCTCGTGGTGGAGCAGGTACATATCCTTCTCGCCTATCTCGGGGAAGTTATAGACCCGCTTTATCTCCATGGGCTTGGTCTCCACCCACTTTCCGTCCTCGATGTAGCTGCCGTTGGCGCTGACCTCGCGGATATTTATCTCGGGATTGAAGTTGGTGGCAAAGGGATAGCCGTGGTCGCCTGCATTGCAGTCTAAGATGTCGATGTAGTTTATCTCGTCGAAGTAGTGCTTCTGTGCATATGCGCAGAAAACTCCCGTAACGCCCGGGTCGAAGCCTGAGCCCAGCAGAGCGGTGATGCCTGCCTTTTCAAAGCGCTCACGATAAGCCCACTGCCATTTGTACTCAAATTTTGCGGTATCCTCGGGCTCGTAGTTGGCGGTATCCACGTAGTCCACGCCGCATTCGAGACAAGCGTCCATGATGGTGAGATCCTGATAAGGAAGAGCCACGTTGATGCAGATATC
>JBJESJ010000102.1:0-34192 GCA_051882725.1 Oscillospiraceae bacterium | reverse complement strand
GCCACGTTGATGCAGATATCGGGCTGATAGGACTTCATAAGAGCCACAAGCTCCTCCACCTTGTCCGCGTTGACCTGTGCGGTGGAGATGACCGTTTTCGTGGTATTCTGAAGCTTTTCCTTAATAGCGTCGCATTTTGACTTTGTTCTGGAAGCGATCATGATATCTGTAAATACGTCGGAGTTCTGACAGCATTTGTGGATAACAACGCTTGCCACGCCGCCGCAGCCGATGATAAGAGCCTTGCCCATTTAAACCATTCCTTTCAAAGAGGGTATCTTTTATAATTTTACGTGTTTATTGTAGCACATTTTATCGTTAATGTCAATAGCGGGAATGGGACAAAACACGGCGGAGGGCTGCTGTGGAGACAGTATATCTTTTCGGGAGATTTATATTAATTTTACTTTGTAAAGGACAGTTTTTCTTGTTTTGACATAATTGTTATGATATAATTATGATAAAGATGATCTCGGACAAATTGTAAAGCGGAGGAAAATTTTATGGAAAAAACATTTTTTATCGCCGATACTCATTTCGGGCACAGCGCGATCATTGATTATGAGAACCGTCCCTTTGCCGACGTACAGGAAATGGACGATACTATTATCCGTAACTGGAACTTCGCTGTTTCCGATGGGGACAGGGTGTTCGTGGTCGGGGACTTTTCCGCATACGGAAGGGAAAAAACAGCCGATATCTGCCGCAGTCTCAAGGGCAGAAAATATCTGATAATGGGCAATCACGACACCGAAAGCGAACAGTTTTACATAAGCTGCGGATTTGAAAATGCGGTGCGCTATCCTATTATTCTCGACGGCTTCTGGATACTGTCCCACGAGCCTATGTACGTAAATTCCAACATGCCCTACGCCAACATTTTCGGTCATGTCCACGGCAATCCGATATATACCGGCTTTTCAAAGCAGAGCTTCTGCGTATGCTGCGAACGGATAGGGTATACTCCCGCGGAGTTCGGGGAGATAAAGCGGAAAATGGGGGTGTGATAGCTTTTGTCACAAACAAATGAGATCATAAAAAATCGGACAGCTCCCGAAAAGAGCTGCCCGACAGTCTGATAATGTTAAATTTAGTTAAGGAAGCGCCGATCAAGGGCAAAGCCATCGTTTCCGACGCTCGAAGATCCGTTACTGATAGTGACGTGAAACGATTTGATCAGCGGTTCGTTAAAACGCTGCCTCATAAATAGAAACTATGTCCTCGGCAGTCAGCGGGACAAAGCTGCCCTCGCTGCCTGCTGCAGCCTTCCTTGCCATTTCCTCAAAGTGGGTCTTTTCCGTTATGCCCACCGCCCGCAGGTTTGCGGGCATTTTCATCGTATCGAAGAAAAATCCCGCGGTCTTTTCTATCGCAGCTTCTGCGACAGCGGCATCATCACCGTCAAGTCCCCATACGTTTCGTCCGTAGGCGGCAAGCTGCGCTGTTTTGGATGGGTCCTTTTTCAGCACGAATTTCATCCACACGGGAGTGAGGATAGCCAGTCCCTCGCCGTGGGTGATGTCGTAGAATGCCGACAGCTCGTGCTCCATGGGATGAACGCACCAGCCTACCTCTGCGCCGCCGCTTAGCAGTCCGTTTATGGCAAGGCTGCCCGCCCACATCAGATTTGCTCTTGCTTCATAATTTTCGGGGTCGTTCAGCGCGATGGGACCGTACCTGATGCAGGTCTTGAGCACAGCTTCGCACAGGCTTGCCTGAAGATATGCGCCCTTTACGTTGGTGAAGTAATTCTCAAAGGTGTGGCTCATCATATCGGCAGTGCCTGCGGCGGTCTGCTTTTGCGGTACCGTGAACGTATAGCTCGGGTCCAGCACCGACATCACAGGCTTTACCAGCGGACTGCCAGTGCCCCACTTTTCGTTTTTTGACATATCGCTTATCACGGCAAACTCGTCCATTTCGGAGCCCGTTGCCGAAAGAGTCAGCACCGAATACACGGGCAGCGCCGCCTTTATCTTTCCGCCGTCCAGCACTAAGTCCCACGGGTCGCCGTCATAGCATGCTCCTGCTGCGATGATCTTTGCGCAGTCGATAGTTGAGCCGCCGCCCACTGCGAGCACCATATCTATGTTATTTTCCCTGCAAAGCGCTGCGCCTTTGCGCACCGATCCGATGCGGGGATTGGGCTCCACGCCCGAAAGCTCGGTAACGGTGAGCCCCGTTTCGGCGAGTATCTTCATGGTCTTGTCGTACAGACCGCTTTTTCTGATGCTTCCTCCGCCGCTGACCAGCAGCACCCTGCTGCCGCTCTGTTTCAGCTCGGACAGATGAGAAAGCTGCTCTCTGCCGAAATGTATCACCGTCGGTATCGAATATGTAAAATTGTTCATGGAAAAACTCCTCCTCTCTTAAAGTAACTATATTATATCACAGCAGCTTCGGAAATTCAAGGGCAGCACCGCTCAAAGCACGCCAAACAGCTCTGCACGCGTCTGTCTGCAGATTTTCCGTCAACCTGCGCACAGGCTTTATGCGGTGCTGCACAAGAAAAATCAGTGAAGAGTGAATAGTATATGCTTCGGGATCAGGAAACCGCTGCAAATGATTATCAATTAAAGCAGGCATGAGAATTTGCCGTCGGTTTCTATGAGCTTCATTCTGAGGGGACAGGTGCTGCATTTCGGCGACCTCGCTGTGCAGTATTCCCGTCCGAAAAGTACCAGCCTGTGACAGAAATCCGAGGACTTGTCCGGGGGAAGCAGCTTCCGCAGGTCCTCCTCCACGGCGGCGGGAGCTTTTTCGGCGGTGAGTCTTAATCGTCCCGAAATGCGTATGCAGTGGGTGTCGGTGACTACCGCAGGCTTGTGATAGATATCTCCCAGCAGCAGATTTGCAGTCTTGCGGCCTATCCCGGGGAGCGTTAACAGTTCGTCGAGAGTATCGGGGAGGACTCCGCCGTACACGTCCCGCAGACGGGCGCACATCTCAACTATGCTCTTAGCCTTTGTGTTGGCAAGCCCGCAGGGACGTATTATCTCGGTGATATCGGAGATGTCCGCGTCGGCAAGGCTGTCAAGGGTGGGGTATTTCTCAAAGAGGACGGGGGTAACGGTATTCACCCGTGCGTCGGTGCACTGTGCGGAGAGCCGCGCAGATATCATCAGCTGATAGGGCTCCTCATAGGTCAGGGAGCAGACCGCTTTGGGGTATATTTCTTCCAGACCCGCCACAGCTGCGGCGGCGATTTTCTTCTTGTTCATGGGGTACTCCTTTCAGATGATGACAAATCCGACAACTCCGCAGACTGCGGAAAATATTATCGCAGCAGCAGTATCCCGCGGGAAATGGACTCCCATTATGGGACGTATCACCGCAGTTATCAGCGTGACTGCGCAGAGAGCCAGCCCTGCGGGGATATTCACATAGAGCCAAGCAGCGGCGATTATGGCGATACAGACCGTATGTCTGCTGGGAAAGGACTTTCCCTTGGTGGATTTGGGGATAAGGGGCGTGATACCGAGCTTTTCGTAGGGACGGGGAGCGTTTATCCCGCTTCGGACAACAGTCGCAAGTACGAATGTGACGGCAGGCACTGCGATACATCGGATAATGCGCATATCTGCAGTGACCGCGAGGAATATGAGCAGCGCGGCATATGCGCCGTAGCCTATGTAAACGGTGAGCTTGTTCAGTATTTTCAGCGCGGCGAGCCTTGAGGGCTTTTCGCCGAACCATGCGGATATTTTGCGGTATTTTTCTTCGGTCATATTATCGTTCCTTTTAGTAAAAAAATAAACTGCAAACGAAAAAGTGTTTGCAGTTTATCTGGCGGAGATGGAGAGACTCGAACTCTCGCGCCGGTTACCCGACCTACGCCCTTAGCAGGGGCGCCTCGTCACCACTTGAGTACATCTCCGTAAATGGCAGCCGTATAAAAAGTATTGATTTTTATATGGCGGAGAGGGTGGGATTCGAACCCACGGTCCCTTGCGGGATCACCGGTTTTCAAGACCGGCTCCTTAAACCACTCGGACACCTCTCCGTATAAGCCGCGAACCTTATCGGTTAACGACTTATTTATTATATCATACAATTTCTGTTTTGTCAAGAGTTTTGCAAAAAAATATTTTTTGCGGGGAATATTGCCTGTTCTGCGCGGTTTTCAGTTATTTCTTCCGTTTATTATGACCATGGATTTGAGGATAGCTATCTGAGATTTTGCGTCAGGTATCTCATTGTTCATCACCATTTCCACAGCCTTTTCAAAGGGCATGCGGATAACATCGAGAAACTCGTCCTCGTCAAGGTGACGGTCCTCGAAATGAAGCCCCTCGCAGAGATACATGTGGATCTTTTCGGTATCGTAAGCCACGGTGGGATAGCACACTCCCAGCTCGGTGACTCTGTCACAGACTGCGCCCGTTTCCTCCTTGAGCTCGCGGAGAGCGGTCTCGCGGGGGTCCTCGCCGTAGTTGAGCTTTCCTGCGGGCACCTCGATAAGCTGTGTGGAGAAGGGATAGCGGAACTGTCTTACCAGAATGATATCACCGTTGTCGTCCAGCGGAACGACGCAGGCTCCTCCGGGGTGAGATATCACTTCTCTTATGGCAGTGGAGCCGTCCTCCAGCTCCACCGTGTCAATGCGCAGGTCAACGACCTTTCCGCTGAAAACAGGCTTGCTGTCCGTAGTTTTTTCTTCAAGATGCATATTATTACCGCCTTTGTTATAGTATAGTTTGATTATATCATTTTTTGTTTGGTTTGGCAATAGGGGGAGCAGCCGATATTACGTTACATTCAGCTTTTCCTCATGAGCTTCTATCATAGCAGCCGTATACTCCGACATGCTGTTTTTATGCACATGCACTATCTCGTCGCGGATATTCAGGAATGCGTCTGCCAGCAGGGGATCGAAGTCTCTGCCCCTGCCCTCCTCGATGATGCCGAAGCATTTTTCAAGAGGCATTGCTTCCCTGTAGCACCGCTTTTCCGAAACGGCGTCGAACACGTCAGCTACTGCCATTATCCTTGCGGGGAGCGGGATATCATTCTCCGAGAGTCCCTCGGGATAGCCTCTGCCGTTCCATTTTTCATGGTGATATCTTGCCACATCATATGCCATTTCTATGTATTTTTCGTCATCTAAATGAGCGAAGGTCTCACGGATTATCCTGCCGCCCTGGGCAGAGTGGGTCTTCATTATCTCAAACTCCTCGTCGGTAAGTCTGCCGGGCTTCTGTAGGATGCTGTCGGGAATGGATATCTTTCCGATATCGTGAAGAGGTGCTACCATTGAGAGATTGCTGATGAAATCGTCGGTTATGATATCTTCGTAGATATTTTCCTTTTTAAGCTCCTGTGCAAGCAGTTTTACATAGATGCTTGTCCTTTTGATATGACCGCCTGTATTTTCGTCTCTTTTTTCAACGAGGGTGGCAAAGTCGTATATCATCTCGCGGTTGTACATGGCGAGCTTTTCGTAGTTTTCCGCTTCCTCCTCGAGGAGCCCGGAGGTCCGCTTCGTGAGCACGCCCAGCAGCGCCGCAAAGCATATCAGCGTCAGCAGCCGCGGCAGTATGCTGAATAATATCAGGCTGCGCAGTGTGGTGAAGTTGTAGTCGGGGCGCCAGTTAAGATAAAAGCCGCAAAGCTGTCCGGTGACAGTGATAATGATAGTCATCACAGTGGAGAGGTTCGTCAGCCTTTTTGAGAAATATATCCCTGCGATAGCGATGGGGTATGCATATACGAGCACGACATGATATGTCAGGGTAGTGGTCGTGACCAGCAGGAACAGCCCCGCAAAGAGCACATACAGATATTTCTGCCAGCCCGCCTTTTTGTCCGTGAACCGGTTTATGACCGTCGGAGAGAGCAGCAGCACCGCACTTACAAGATAGGCTGTGGTCATGACGGTCCGGTCTATTATGAAGACGTTCAGCAGATTCAGTATATAAATAATGGTGAATATCACAAAGGTCATCGCCATGACCTTTGCCGTCATGATATTTGCAGTCTTTTCGTTGCGTACCATTATTTTGTTCAGTGCCGTGCTGTTCAATTATATTCCCCCCGTTATGCTTTTTCTTTATTGTATCATATTATGCGGGATGATGTCAATGATTTTGCGTGCAGTTTTGTTCTTGATAATATGATTGTCTTTTCCGCTGCGGAGGAATATAATGGCATTTATAGGAGCCAAGCTGTATGGGTGAAGGAGGATATGCTGTCCAAATGTGTATAAAATGTAAAATTTATTAAACCCCTTGCAATTCTGTTGTAAATGTTGTACAATAAAATCAGCGAAGCGAAGGAATATTTTTGGCGATTACTTTAATTTCGTAGCTGCGATGTTTTCGCCGTGGTTTCTTTCGGTTTTAATATTTTTATAGCTGTAAACGATTACACTTTTTATGATCAAAGGAGGAGCTTCCCATGAAATTTGCAGACGGATTCTGGCTCAATCAGAAGGGCTACGATGTGAGCTACGCGGCTCAGGCTTACGAGGTCACACCTATCGATAACGGACTCAATATCCTCGCAACAACACAGTATATCCAGAACAGAGGCATGACCCTCGGCGGTCCCGTGCTGGATATCAATATCACATCCACGCAGAAGAATGTATTCAAGGTGTCTATCGACCACTATAAGGGCACCCTTGACAATATGCCCAAATTCGAGCTTACCGAGGACTGGGGCTATAAGCCTCAGGTAAAGGAGACCGATCAGACTTGGGAGATCATCTCCGGCGATACAAAGGCTGTTATCGGAAAGTACAGCTGGGGCATCAACTATTTCTACAAGGATAAGAAGCTTACAGGCGGCGGCTGGAGAGCTCAGACTATCGTTCATGAGAGCGAGTTCAAGAAGTCCGCAAGGGTAAATGCCGCTCAGGACGATACCTTCTGGAGCTATCCTCAGAACCCCGAAACTACATATCTCCGCGAACAGCTCACCCTCTCCGTAGGCGAGTGCATCTACGGCTTCGGCGAGAAGTTCACTCCCCTTGTGAAGAACGGTCAGAACGTTGAGATATGGAATTCTGACGGCGGTACCTGCTCCGACCAGTCCTACAAGAGCATTCCTTTCTGCGTATCCTCCAGAGGATACGGTATCTTCGTAAATTCCTCCGATAAGGTATCCTATGAGGTGGCTTCCGATACCGTTTCCAAGATGTCCTTCACCGTTCCCGGCGAGCATCTTGAATACTTCGTTATCGGCGGCGAGAACATCACCGAGGTGCTCTCCAACTATACCGACCTTACCGGCAAGCCCTCCCTTCCTCCCGCATATACCTTCGGACTCTGGCTCACTACATCATTCACCACTAAGTACGACGAGGAGACCGTTACCTCCTTTATCGACGGCATGGCTGAAAGAGATATCCCTCTGCAGGTGTTCCACTTCGACTGCTTCTGGATGAAGGAGTTCCAGTGGTGCGACTTTGAGTGGGACAAGCGTCAGTTCCCCGACCCTGCGGCTATGCTCAGCCGTCTCAAGACCGAAAAGGGTCTGGAGATATGCGTCTGGATAAATCCCTATATCGCACAGAGAAGTTCTCTCTTCAACGAGGGCGTAAAGAACGGCTACTTCATCAAGAACCTTGACGGCAGCGTTTTCCAGTGCGATATGTGGCAGCCCGGCATGGCTATCGTGGACTTTACCAATCCCGACGCCTGCAAGTGGTATCAGGATAAGCTCCGCAAGCTCTGCGAGATGGGCGTGAACTGCTTCAAGACCGACTTCGGCGAGAGAATACCCACAAAGGTAAAGTATTTCGACGGTTCCGACCCCTATGCTATGCATAACTACTACACCTACCTCTACAACAAGACCGTGTTCGAGGTTCTGGAAGAATATAACGGCAAGAACAAGGCATGCCTGTTCGCACGCTCCGCTACGGTCGGCGGACAGAAATTCCCCGTACACTGGGGCGGCGACTGCTCCGCAGAGTATACCTCCATGGCGGAAACTCTCCGCGGCGGACTCTCTCTCTGCATGAGCGGCTTCGGCTTCTTCTCCCACGACATGAGCGGATTTGAGGCTACCGCAACTCCCGATATCTACAAGCGCTGGGCAGCCTTCGGACTTCTTTCCTCTCATTCCCGTCTCCACGGAAACTCCTCCTACAGAGTTCCTTGGCTCTTTGACGAGGAATCCGTTGATGTGCTCCGCTTCTTCACAAAGCTCAAGGGTAAGCTCATGCCTTACATCTGGGCACAGGCTATAAAGACCCATGAGGTGGGCGTTCCCATGATGAGAGCTATGGTCATCGACTTTGCGGACGATCCCGTTTGCCGTCAGCTGGATACACAGTATATGTTCGGCGATAACCTCCTTGTTGCGCCTGTCTTTAACGAAGAGGGCACTGCGGAATTTTATGTTCCCGAGGGCAAGTGGACCGATATCATCAGCGGCAGGCAGTACGAGGGCGGCAAGTTCTATAACGAGAAGTTCGACTATATGTCGCTGCCCTGCCTTGCAAAGCCCGACAGCATCATCGCTTACGGCAATTTTGTACGTGACTTTGAGTACGACTATCTTGAAGGCGCAGAGTTCGTTATCTACGAGCCCACCGACGGCTGCGAGATAACTGCTTCCGTATACGATACCGAGGCGGAGAATGTATTCACTCTTACCGCAAAGCGCACAGGAAATATCGTCGAGGTGGCATACACCGAGACCGACAAGCATTTCAGCGTGAGCGTGTTCGGCAAGGAGCCTATCAAGGTAAGTCCCACTACAACGGGCAAGGTCATTATTCAGCTGTAATTGAACTGATATAAAAAGGACAGGATAACAGGCGGTATGCTTGTTATCCTGTCCGTTTTTTATTGTATCATTATCTGCCGGTGACCTGCTTCGAGCGGATATCCTCACTCAGGGATGTAATAAATATCTTCGGTATAGTGGACATTGTTGAATATGTCGGTGATCTTGTAGTAGATGACCGTTGTTCCCAAGTAGGATACGTCCGAGTAGGTCAGCTGCGATTTTCCTATGGAGTATACGATGTCGTCCATCAGGACGCTGCCGAGATAATTGAAGCTGTCATCATAGACGTCGTAATAAATACTGAAGGTATCGCCGTTTTCCGCTATCATGAGCCTTGAAGGACGGCCGTTTTCGTCCAGCGGGCTCCATGCCGCCACTATGCCGTTGTCGGGATATGTGAGCTCTTTGTTGTCCCACATGAGATATATCTTCGCGTCATAGCCGTTGTAGCAGCCGTAGGTGAAGCTCAGGTGGAAGGTATAATCGGCCTCGGTGGTGGTGCTGATGTAATAGCAGGGTATGGGCATGCCGTCCAGAGATACCCATGTTTCGTCGTATTCCACTATCAGATCGCCGTCGCTGTCGAGGCTGTATATATTGTCCGTTCCGAAATCCAGTATACCGCCTATCTCTTCATTGTAATAGTACATGCAGAGCTCATAGCTGCTGATGATCGAGTCATTTTCTTCCGTTATGGGGCATATCCAGTGGCCGTTTTTCTTTATGACTTCAAGCTCATCGTCGTCAAGATAATATTTTGCATAATAGCTGTCGGAGTAGAACTGCGATTCGTCGTACCAGTCGCAGGCGGAATAATTATACACTGCGTTTGTGCCCAGATAATACTGCTGACCGCCAGCCATTATATTGGCGAAATATTTCAGAAAATCGGTGTATGTGGTCTTGATTCCCGCTTCGTCGTATATGTCGATGATAAGGTCGAGGTTTTCCGGGTCGTCAAAGGGGAAGGCGATGGAAAGTCCTCCGCTGCAGAACGACGAGCCGGATGTTTTCCGATAGACCACGGACTTTTTCACCGCCGCCGTCAGCGAGGCAGCCGATTTCGATACGGTGGGATTGTCCGAAAAGCAGGAGGCATAATCGACAATGTCTACAAGCTCGGAGTAGTCGTCGGATATAGAAAGTCCTGATCTGTTTTTGGCGACGATGTGATATTTCTTTGCTTTCAGAAGGCTTATCGACTTGTTGGAAAAGCTGTTCAGCGCAGGCATGACGTATTTTTTGATCCGCTGCAGATTTATCACGGAAATATCGGTGCCTGCATAGGAGCTGTCGGCGTTTACCGCATTAACGGAGCCGTCTGCTATCTTTTTGCCCAGCGACGCTGTGGACAGCTTCGCATTGCCGCAGAGTGACTTTATCCAGCTCGTGTAGTACCAGCCGAGAGCGTTTGTTGCGTCCTCCGAAGCGATAAGATAATCCGCATAGTCCGCGGTCATGAGAGCGGTCTCAAGGCTTGCCATAAGACAGGCGTCAAAGCCCACAAAATCGAAATGCACACCGCTTTTTTTCAGTGCGGCATTGTAATCCTCAAGGCTCATGGAGTCATAGCGGTAGTTCTCGTCCATGCCGAAGCCGTTGACTGTTCCGCCGCCGTGGTCCCAGAGCACCAGCCCATACCGTGAAGCGGCGTAGTTTTTCTTACAGTATTTAATGAAATTGCAGAGGGTATTCTTGCTGCTCATGTTCTGCTGACCGAGGGAATCGTCTACGAGCGTAAGCCCCTTTGAGGTGACCTTGAAGCGCTGGCATTTTTTTGCGCTGATTCCGCTGTAGTGCCATTTCTTCGCGCCGCCCGTCTGGATTATAACATTCACGTCCTTGCCGCCGAAGCCCTTGCATATCTCATTGATATCGTCGGCTGCAAGGCCGTTTTCCGATTCCAGATCGGAGCCTATCATGTATATCATAAGAGTGAAGCCTGCTTTTGTACTTGAAGCGTACATATCTCCCAGCCCGGCTTCAGCCTGTGCGGAGTATTCCTCCGTGACGATCTCCTGAGCATATCCCTCCGCCGATGCCGCCGGAGCATATACCGATGCAAGCGCCGTTACTGCCAGAGCGGCGGCAGATACCGCCGATATGATCTTTTTAAGTATGTTCATAATTCCGATACCCCATTCAGATGACCGATTGTGCCGAATGATAACTGTTACGATAAATTACTGTGCCATAAGCTTGTGCATGTCAGAGATCAGCTGTTCGATATCGCTGTCATTGTACCTGCTGCCGTCCCAGTATTCATGGGCTACCACAGCCTGCCATACCAGCATAGCCATGCCGCCCGCTGTCCTTATCCCGTGAGCCTTTGCGGTCTGCATGAGCTTTGTGACCTCGGGATTGTAGATGATATCGAACACGAAGCCGCATTTTCTGACAACGTCCTCGGTTACGGGGCAGGCGTCCACCTTCGGGAACATTCCCACGGGGGAAGCGTTTACCAGCAGGTCGAAGCTGCCGCTTATCTCCTCGGGGTGAACGACGGTGATACTGCCCTTTGCGCTGTTCTTTTCGGCGTATTCCTTAACGGGGTCTACGGTGTTTTCAAAGCCGGGGAGCACCGATACGGTCAGGTCTGCGCCGTGGCGTACAGCTTCTATTGCGGTCATTCGTCCCACGCCGCCGCAGCCGCACTGCAGTACCTTTCCCTCAAGAGAAGCCCCCGCCGCCGACAATGAGCGGAGAAAGCCATCGCAGTCGGTATTGCTGCCGATGTGCCTGCCGTTTTTGTTGGTGACGCAGTTAACGGAATCATAGCGTTTAGCGGAGTCGTCCAGCTCGTCGATGTACTTGATGATATCCACCTTGTAGGGGATAGTGATATTAAATCCGTCCAGAGCGAGGAGTTCCTCTGCTTTTGAGGATAATTCCTCGGGAGGTATCTCCTTGACCTCGTATGAAAAGTCTTTCACGCCCGCCAGCTCAAAGAGCCTGTTATGGATCGGCGGCGACATGGTGTGTTTCAGCGGATACCCCAGAAGTCCGTATTTTTTCATGATAGTATCGTTCCTTTCCGGTCGCTGTCGGCTATTAGCGAAGGAGTGCGGAGTCCTTAGCGGATAGTCCGTACTCCTTAGCCGCAGTGAGTAATAGTATATCTCAATTATTGATTCTCAATTGTTTTACTGTTTCGTAAAGCAGATGACCTCCGAAGCAAAATCTCCGTGTACCGAAATGTCAATGCCTGCGTTCATCAGCACATTTCCGCTGTGGACTTCGCCTGTCTTGCTGCTCAGATATTTAGCGTCGGGGTCAAGTCCTTTCAGCCTGATGCGCCTGCTGTTATAGTTGGGTCTGCCGAGTACCTGCACAAAGGTGAATACCGCTTCAGATTTGTCCTTTGCGACGAATATCCATGCGTCCCACATATTGTCCTCGAATACATTGCCTATGCGGTACTGGTCGCCTGTTCTTACCAGAGGATTGCATTTCTTGAACAGTTCTATCTGGGAGGGGATAGCGTTCCTGTCCTCTTCGGGGATGCGAGTTACATCCAGTTCGTAGCCGAAGGTGCCTACCATTGCGACGTTTCCTCTTGTGGAGAAGGGAGTTGTTCTGCCTACCGTGTGGTTGGGGCAGTCCGATACGTGCGCGCCCATTGCAGAGGGCGGATAGCAGATAGATGTGCCGTGCTGTATCTTAAGGCGCTCGATGGCGTCGGTGTCGTCGGAGGTCCATATCTGCGGCGAATAGTAGAGCATGCCTGCATCAAAGCGTGCGCCGCCGCCCGAGCAGTTTTCAAGGAGAATATGGGGATGATCGGTGGTGAGCCTGTTCATCACATCATATACGCCCAGCACATAGCGGTGCCAGAGCTCTCTCTGACGCTCTGCGGGCAGAGTTGTGGAGCCTACCTCGGTAAGCTGACGGTTCATATCCCACTTGATGTATTCGATATTCGCACTGTTGAGGATATCCTCCATGAGGCCGTAGATGTAGTCGCGGACCTCCTTGTTGGAGTAGTCCAGAACATACTGCTCGCGGCTCTGGGTCATTTCCATGCCGCGAACCTGAATTGCCCATTCGGGGTGCTTCTTGTAGAGCTCGCTGTCGGGGGATATCATCTCGGGCTCGAACCAGATTCCGAACTTCATGCCAAGCTTGTTGACCTCATCCACCAGATATTTCAGTCCGCCCTTGATCTTCTTTTCGTAAACGAACCAGTCGCCCAGAGAGCTGTTGTCGCTGTCACGGTGACCGAACCAGCCGTCGTCCATGACAAGCATTTCAATGCCCAGCTCAGAAGCCTGCTTTGCAATTGCGATGAGCTTGTCGGTATCGAAATTGAAATAGGTAGCCTCCCAGTTGTTGATAAGAATGGGACGGCGCTTGTCCTTGTACTCGCCGCGGATAAGGTGCTGTCTGTACAGGTCGTGGAAGGTACGGCTCATTGCGCCGATGCCCTCCGAAGAGTATACCATGACCACCTCGGGAGCGGCAAATTCCTCGCCGGGCTCTAAGAGCCAGTTGAAGTCAAAGTGATTTATACCCATGACAAAGCGTGTCTTTTTGTGCTGTGTGACCTCTGCCTGTGCGAAGAAGTTTCCGCTGTAAACGAGGTTGAAGCCGTAAGCCTCGCCGCTGTCTTCGTCCGCATTGTGGGACACCAGCGCGGCAAAGGGATTGTTCTGATGAGAGGACTCGCCCTTGACGGAGTCTATGCCCTGCTTGCCGTGGTGCAGGGGAGAACGCTCCATTACGCGCTCTCTCGCCCATGAGCCGTTGAGGGTGATGAGATCGTACCTGTCATTGTCAAACTCCACGCAGGTCGAGAGAACTCTGCGGATATTGACTTTTCTGCTGCCTGTGTTTTTCAGATGAACGCTTCTTGTGATAACGTCCAGATCGCTGAATGCTGTGTAAATGAGTACAGCCTCAATGCCGCTGTGGCTGTCAAGGAGAGTTATCTCCAGAGTTTCGGCCTGCGTATCATTTGCGAAGGTTGCGGGAAGAGTTACGATGTCGGGCTGAACTATCTGCGGCTTGCCCTTGTATATCTTGTGGGACTTGTATTTTAAGTCGCAGGAGCTCATGCCGTCCTCGTCCATTATCATGAAGCAGGGTTCTCTGTAGTCGCCCACGCCGTGGCAGGGGTACTCGAAAAGCTGAGTATCCATAACGGTAGCCTTGTCGCGGACATTGACGTTTGTGGTATAGGGATTCTCGCCAAGACGGAGCAGATAGGAGATATCATCGTCCTCGATGTGTTTTCCGTAATAAACATGTGCAAGATGTCCGTCGCTTAAAGCGGCAAGAGCATAGGTAGTATTCTTTGCATTAAGTGTGAAGAGGGTCATTTCCTCGGTGAAAGGCACGTCGGAATTAGTCTGCCACATATAGCGGCTGTATTCTTTATTAAGTTTCTGCTCGGTAATGCTCATTTATGTTCTCCTTTTCGGTAGACGGTCAGATCGGTTTACAATTGATAAAGTTGACAGCAGACCGCTGTCAACGATTATCAATTTTCGGTTTTCAATTGCTCAAAGCTTCCAGAGCTCCTCGGCGTACTGCTTCACAGTTCTGTCGGAGGAGAACTTACCTGCGCTTGCGATGTTCATCCAGCATTTCTTGCCGAATACCTCGCGGTTCTTGTAGTCGTACAGTGCGCGGAGCTTGGTATCTACATAGCCTTCCAGGTCGGTCAGCAGGAAGTAGTTATCGGGCTTGTGCCAGCTTGCGCCGTTTATCAGCGAATTGAACAGCTCACCGAACATTCCCGTATCGCCGTCGTTGAAGGTGCCGTCAACAAGAGTATTGATAACTCTCTTGACGCGCTCGTTCTTGTAGTATATCTTTTCCTTGGGGTTGTAGGTGGGTCTTACCTTTTCCAGCTCCTCGACTCTTGCGCCGAAGATATACTCATTTTCCCAGCCTGCTTCCTCGACTATCTCAACGTTAGCGCCGTCGAAGGTGCCGAGAGTTACCGCACCGTTGAGCATGAACTTCATATTGCCCGTGCCGGAGGCTTCAAGACCCGCAGTGGAGATCTGCTCGGAGATATCAGCCGCAGGGAAGAGCATCTCGCCGTAGGAAACGTTGTAGTTCTGCACGAAGATGACCTTCAGCTTGTCCTTGGTGTCGGGGTCGTTGTTTACGAGCTTAGCTATTTCGTTGATGTACTTGATGATGCCCTTAGCTCTGCGGTAAGCGGGAGCAGCCTTTGCTCCGAAGATGAAGGCTGTGGGCTGCAGATCGGGGAGCTTGTTATCCTTTATCTGGAAATAGAGGTCCATGATAGAGAACGCATTGAGCAGCTGTCTCTTGTACTCGTGAAGGCGCTTGCACTGGATATCGAACACGAAATCGGGAGAAAGCTCCACGCCCTCGTTCTTTTTGATATATTCGCAGAGCTGCTTTTTCTTTTCATATTTTATCTCGTTGAAACGGCGGATAGTATCGCCGTCGTCCACGAACTTCTTCAGCTCGGAGAGACGGTCAAGGTCGGTCTCCCAGCCGCTGCCGATCTTCTCGGTGATAAGGGAAGAAAGCTCGGGGTTGCACAGTCCCAGCCAGCGGCGGGGAGTAATGCCGTTGGTCTTGTTCTGGAAGCGCTCGGGATAGAGCTCGTACCAGTCCTTGAGGACGTCGTTCTTAAGGATATCTGTATGGAGCTGAGCCACGCCGTTGGTGTGGGAGCTGCCGTAGATAGCCATTCTTGCCATATGTATGATATCGCCGTCGATTATCGCCATGGAAGCGATCTTCTCATCGGAGAGACCCTTGGACCTGAAATCCTTCTTCATATAGCTGTCGATGAGCTTGACGATCTCGTAAACGGTGGGGATAACGCTCTTGAAGAGGCTTATGTTCCACTTTTCGAGAGCTTCTCCCAGAACGGTGTGATTGGTGTAGTTGAAGGTATTCCCTGCGATATCGAACGCCTCTCCGAAGGACATGCCCTCCTCGAACATGAGTATCCTGATAAGCTCGGGAATAGCTACCGTCGGGTGGGTATCGTTGAGCTGAACAGCGTACAGCTTTGCAAACTCGGAGAAGTCGGAATGGTTCTTCTTATATCTGCGGACGATATCCTGAATGGACGCAGATACGAAGAAATACTGCTGCTTTAAGCGCAGGCGGCGGCCCTTTTCGGTGTTGTCGTTGGGATAGAGTACCTGTGTTATGGACTCTGCCATGATATCGTCCTCGGAAGCCTTGATGTACTCCTGATTATCGAAAGCGCCGAAATCGAAGCCCTTTACGCTCTCTGCCTGCCACAGGCGGAGAGTATTGACTGCCTTTCCTCCGAAGCCGATAATGGGCGTATCATAGGGAACAGCCTTCACAGCCTGATCGGCAAATTCAACGATAACAGCGTCCTCATCGGCGCGGACGCTCCATGCGTCGCCGTGATCCAGCCATGAGTCGGCGGCTTCTCTCTGGAAGCCGTTGTCTATGGACTGCTTGAACAGACCGTAGCGGTATCTTATGCCGTAGCCGTTGAGGGGGATATCGTGTGCCGCAGCGGAATCGAGGAAGCATGCTGCAAGACGGCCCAGACCGCCGTTTCCGAGAGCAGCGTCCTCTATCTCCTCGAGACAGTTGATATCCACGCCGTTTTCTGCGAATATCTCCTTAGCCTCGTCGAGGAGACCTGCGCAGTAGAGATTGTTGTACACAGCACGTCCCATGAGGAACTCCGCGGAGAGATAGTAAGCTCTGCGGCGGCTGTTGTGGCGCTTTTCGGACTCGTTCCACAGAGGGATGATATCGTTCATAGCAGCGCGGGACACTGCGTTGTGAAGCTGACGGGGAGTCGCTTTCTTGATAGTTGTGCGGTAGTCTGTCATAAGATTATCGCTGATCTTCTGCTGAAATAATGCCTTTTCCATATTATTCATTCCTTTATAAGATTTTTTTCTGAAACCAAAAACATCGTATATATTTTATCACATTTTATAATTACATGCAATAGCAATATTGACTTTTTGTATATTTGCACAACATTTAACAAGGATTTTCTTTTATTGTAAATAGAAGGAACGTTTACTGTTTGTATATTAATACTTATAGTAAAAGTGACGGACAGCTCCCCGAGCCGTATCACAGCTCGGATTTTGTCAAATTACACAAATAATCCTCCCATTTCTGCCCGCTCTTTGCCCGAAATTAAAAAAATAAAAAAGAAAAAATAATTTTCGGAAAATCTGTTGTAGTTGAAGAATTTCCGTGGTATAATAAATATAGTGTATATTTTTGCTGAAAATTATTATATAGATACAGAACAAAAGAACCGGAAAAGGAGAAAACAAAAATGTTTACAAAAGACATAGGCATCGACCTCGGAACTGCCAATACTCTCGTGTATATGCGCGGAAAGGGCATTATTATCCGCGAACCGTCGGTGGTGGCTGTGGATACCAAGACCGACCAGCCCAAGTATGTGGGGCAGGAGGCTAAGGACGTTATCGGAAGAACGCCCGGCTCAATCGTGGCAGTGCGTCCTCTGAAGGACGGAGTTATCGCGGATTTCGAGCTCACCACCGCTATGCTGGAGGAATTTATCGCAAAGGCTATAAGAGGATCTCTTTTTGCCCGCGCGAATGTTGTGATATGTATCCCCTCGGGAGTTACTGCCGTTGAAAGGCGGGCTGTCCGCGAGGCTGCGGAAAATGCGGGCGCAAAGAGGGTCAGCATCATCGAGGAACCCATGGCTGCCGCTATCGGCGCAGGACTTCCCGTGTCCGAGCCTGCAGGCTCAATGATCGTCGATATCGGCGGCGGCACCAGCGAGGTGGCTGTTATATCGCTGGGAGGAATAGTGACCTCCCGCTCCGTAAGAGTGGCAGGCGACGCCTTCGATCAGGCGATAGTCAACTACATCAAGAAAAAATACAATCTGCTTATCGGCGAAAGAACTGCCGAAAATGTAAAGATCGCTATCGGTTCGGCTTTTCCCTCCGACCAGAACGAGACCATGGATATCAAGGGAAGGAACCTTTTAAACGGTCTGCCCGAGAATATAACCGTTTCATCGGCGGAGATACGCGAAGCTCTTGCCGAGCCCCTCTCCCATGTGGTGGAGGCGATAAAGACCACTCTTGAAAAGACTCCCCCCGAACTGGCGGCGGATATCATAGATCAGGGCATCACCCTTGCAGGCGGCGGCGCGCTTATCCGCGGACTGGACAAGCTTATCCACCGTGAAACGGGCATGCCCGTGTTCATCGCGGAAAATCCCCTCGACTGCGTAGCTGCGGGAACGGGAAGAGTCCTCGAAGAAAACGACAAGCTCCGTGAGGTGCTGGCAGACGAATCCAAGTACTATTGAGTTAATGAATAGCGAATAGTTTATTAGTACTGTTCACTCGGTACTAATAAACTATTCACTTTTCACTTCATACAAAGGGGGCGAGCCGTTATCAAGGAGTTTTTTCACAGTATAAAATTCAAAATAATAGTCGCCGTTCTGGCTGTGCTGCTGGGATTTATGATATATTCCGTGACCACGAGCGGCTATGCCGATCCTGCGTCCGACCTTTGGAGCAGGATAATAAGTCCCTTTCAGCGGCTGTCAACAAGCATATCCGACAGGGTATCCTCGTCGCTGGATATGCTGGCAAACGCCGAGGATTACTATAACGAAAATCAGGAGCTCAGGTCGGAGATAAATTCTCTGTACAATGAAATGATAGATTACGACCGCTTAAAGCAGGAAAATGAGGACCTCCGCGCTATGCTGGAGCTGAGCGAGGAGTATGAGGATTTCACCTTCTCTCCGCCCTGCTCGGTCATCGCAAGAACTACTAACGACCCATATGCGTCCTTTACCATCGACAAGGGCTATTCATCGGGTATCGAGCCGGGAGACCCTGTCGTCACCTCCGAGGGCATCGTGGGGGTGTGCTATGATGTGGCGGAGAATACCTCGGGAGTGCGCACGCTGTACTCTCCCAAGACTGCCATAGGCGTGTATTCCCTGCGCACAAGGACTACGGGTATAATCGAAGGCGGCTATGAGCTGGCGGCGGACGGTTACTGCCGCATGAGCTACATAGACAAGACCGCCGACATCGCCGAGGGGGATATAATCATCACCTCGGGAAGCGCGAGCTATCCTGCGGGACAGCTTGTGGGAGTAGTTGTCGAGACCTCCATGGAGGACAGCGGACTGTCCATGTATGCTGTAGTAAAGCCTGCGGTAAATCCCGCGTCGGTGTCGAGCGTGTTCGTGATAACGGGCTTTGAATACGAGGAGCCTCCCGCAGAGGAGCCCGAGGTCATAGCTGCCGATTCGGACGATATCGCAGATGAAACGGATATATCCGACGGGGAGCAGACCGTCAGAACCGATACGGACGCTTCCGCTGATGATATATCGGAGGAAACAGACGCGGAAACATCGGATATCACGGAGGAAGAAATATCTCCATGAAAAAGATGACAATGGACCGTAAAATGAGGACGGAAAAGCGGAATCTCATTATCCGCAGGATACTGTATTTTTTCCTTGCCGCCCTCTCATTTGTGATAATATCCACCGTGAGGACCGCGCTGCCGCTGCCGCTGCTGCTTATCGACCTTGGAGTATGCACTGCGGCGTTCGAGTATGATTCGCCCGTGTACTGTTCGGTGTACGGCTGCTTCTGCGGGCTGCTGCTGGATATCGCGGAGGATACGCTGTTCTGCTTCAACGGGATAATACTGACCTGCTGCTGTCTGATGGTATCACTGATATTTTTCTGTTTTCTGCACAGAAAGCTGCTGAATTTCATACTTCTTAATTTCACGGTGATACTGGTGCAGGGAGGGCTGCATTATCTGTTTTACTATCTGCTCTGGGGCTACGACAGGAACAAGGAGATACTCATGGAGATATTCATTCCCGAGCTTATCGCCACGAACATTGCGGGCATTGCAGTTTTCGGCGTGTATAAGCTTATCGGACATTTTCTCGGAGCTGTCCGCGAGCATTATATCGAGGAGCAGACCGGTATATAAAAGATTTCCGAAAACTCTTGACAAATCCATTGAAAGCAAGTATAATAACAATGACGGAAATCGCAGAAATGTGATGAAGCGGCGTTCGCCATAAATTGCTTGGGAACGTCACAGCAGAGAAGCGTATGCTCGTGGTAGGGAAGTGTGCGTGGAGCTGTTACAAAGGCTGCATATGGCCGCCCTGCCTATATGTGAAATTTACTATGTAAATACGCTGACAGAATATATGCAAAGCGGCTCCGATCCATCGGAGCCGCTTTTATCTTTTATAATTATCAATTGGATCAGGCTTTTTCCTTGGCGCGGGTCTTTGCACGGACTGCATTGTCGAGGATGCGCTTTCTGATGCGGATGCTCTTGGGAGTTACCTCCAGCATTTCATCGTCGGCGATGAATTCAAGGCAGTCCTCCAGTGACATTATCCTCGGGGGAACAAGACGGAGCGCGTCGTCCGAGCCGCTGGCACGGGTGTTTGTCAGGTGCTTCTTCTTGCAGACGTTGACAACGAGGTCCTCTACCTTGGGAGAAGCACCGATGACCATGCCCTCGTAAACGGGAACGCCTGCACCGATGAACAGAGAGCCTCTTTCCTGTGCGTTATACAGACCGTATGTGACAGCCTCGCCCGACTCAAAGCATACCAGAGAGCCCGTGTTTCTGCGGGGTATCTCGCCCTTGTAGGGCTGATAGCTGTCTAAAACGGAGGACATTATGCCCTCGCCCTTTGTATCGGTAAGGAACTCGCTCTTGTAGCCGAAAAGTCCTCTTGAGGGCACGAGGAATTCTATCCTCATGCGGCTGCCCTGCGGGTGCATGGAGGTCATCTCGCCCTTGCGGGTGCCCATTTTCTCCATAACGGAGCCTACGCAGTCCTCGGGAACATCTACGACCAGTCTTTCCACAGGCTCGCAGGAAACGCCGTCTATCTCCTTCATCAGCACCTTGGGAGTGGATACGCCCATTTCATAGCCCTCGCGGCGCATGTTCTCGATAAGAATGGAAAGGTGCATCTCACCTCTGCCCGCAACGCGGAAGCTGTCGGTGCTTTCGGTGTCGGAAACGCGGAGAGAAACGTCGCGGAGAGTCTCCTTGTAGAGGCGCTCGCGGAGCTGACGTGATGTTACGAATTTGCCCTCGCGTCCTGCAAAGGGGCTGTCGTTTACGGAGAAGGTCATCTCAACTGTAGGCTCGGATATCTTCACGAAGGGCAGGGGCTCGAAATTATCCGCAGCGCAGATAGTGTCGCCGATAGTGATATTTTCAATACCCGACAGCCATACGATATCGCCTACCTTAGCTTCCTCGACAGCGGTCTTTCCGAGGCCCTCGATCTGGGAAACGGTAACTACCTTGCTGTTATAGGGCTTCTTTGAGTCGTGATAATCTCCCACAACAACAGGCTGATTGACCTTTATAGTACCTCTTTCGATACGGCCGATGCCTGTTCTGCCCACATAGTCGTTGTAGTCGATGGAGGAGATAAGCATCTGCAGAGGAGCGTTCTCGTCGCCCTCGGGAGCGGGGATATAGTCTAAAATTGTGTCGAACAGAGGCTTTAAGTCGGTGCCTGCCTCGTACTGGCTGAGAGAAGCGGTGCCCTCGCGTCCCGAGCAGAAAAGCACGGGGCTTTCCAGCTGTTCGTCGCTGGCGTCGAGGTCGAGAAGAAGCTCTAAGACCTCATCGCCTATCTCGTCAAGACGAGCGTCGGGGCGGTCTATCTTGTTTACGACAACGATTATCTTCAGACCCATTTCCAGAGCCTTTGAAAGAACGAATCTTGTCTGAGGCATGCAGCCCTCTGCCGCGTCAACGAGAAGGAGAACGCCGTCCACCATTTCGAGGACGCGCTCCACCTCGCCGCCGAAATCGGCGTGGCCCGGAGTGTCGATGATGTTTATCTTTACTCCGTTATAGGAAACGGAAGTATTCTTGGCGAGGATTGTGATGCCTCTTTCGCGTTCGATGTCGTTGGAGTCCATGACTCTTTCCTCGACCTCCTGATTTTCGCGGAAAGCGCCGCCCTGTTTGAGCATCTCGTCTACGAGAGTAGTTTTGCCGTGGTCTACGTGAGCAATAATTGCGATGTTTCTCAAATCATTTCTTACCATAAGAAGCAGATCCTTTCTCTTTTTTCACAATATATAAAATTTCTTGGACTGACACTGTTCAAACGCCGCCGTTACGTATATTCTGCACTGATATTTTAAACATATCCGCAGTAATATATTAAATTCCGACAAATTTATCTTTGCATAAAAAAACCTTGCAAGCTTACTTGCAAGGTTTTGGTGGAGGAGGATGGATTCGGACCATCGAAGCTGAAAAGCAACAGATTTACAGTCTGCCCCCTTTGGCCACTCGGGAACTCCTCCGCAGCTTGTCTATACCCATAAAGGATATAGGCTATAAAAACTGACCAACCGATCAGTAATGGAGCTGGTGGACGGACTTGAACCCCCGACCTGCTGATTACAAATCAGCTGCTCTACCAACTGAGCTACACCAGCAAAAACGCTGTCGTTTCATGTGACTTAATTAGTATATCACATTAAAACCGATTTGTCAAGACATTTTTAAAAATTAACAATTTGTTTAAATTCTCGACAATTCCGAACCTGATTCGTCGTTCTCATCAAGCGACTTATTTATTATATCACATTCAAACGGATATGTCAATAGGAACTTGTACAATTTACAATTTGTTCACAAAAGACATTTCCATAAAAATGGTCGGGGCGACAGGACTTGAACCTGCGGCATCTTGGTCCCAAACCAAGCACTCTACCAAACTGAGTTACGCCCCGATTTTCGGACGACTATATTATTATACAACTTTTTCTCCGTTCTGTCAATAGTTTTCCGAAAATTTTTCGTATCCGCATCCGAATAAAAAGCGGCAGGAAAAGCTCCTGCCGCAATGATCACATATTCAGAAAATATTCGTGCACCGTGGTGTCGGAGTTCAGCTCGGGGTGGAATGCCGTTACCAGCATGTTCTTTTCCCGTGCGGCGGTCAGCTTGCCGTCGGTGACGGAGAGTATCTCCACGCTGTCCGCAGCCTTTGAGATGTAAGGCGCACGGATAAAGGTCATGGGGATAGTCTTTCCGTTGAAGCTGTCCTCGGTGAAGAAGCTGCCCAGCTGTCTGCCGTAGGCGTTCCTGCAGGCTTCGATGGACATGGTGCCGATGTGCACGATGGGGTCGTTCTCTATCTTCTGTGCAAGGAGGATAAGTCCCGCGCAGGTGCCGAAAACAGGCATGCCGTCCGTGATGAGCTTTCTGATATCGTCCATCATGTCCAGCTCACGGAGCAGCTTTCCCATGACTGTGCTCTCTCCTCCGGGGATGATGAGCCTGTCAAAGCTGCGGTCCAGATCGCTTTTCTGACGTATCTCAAAGCTGTCCGCGCCGAGTCCTGCCAGCATCTTCTCGTGCTCGATGAATGCGCCCTGAAGGGCGAGTACGCCGACAGTCATTACTTTCCTCTTTCAGCCATAAGGAGAGCTATTTCCTGCTCGTTGATGCCGACCATAGCTTCGCCGAGGTCCTCGGAGAGCTCTGCGATAAGCTTAGCGTCGGTGAAGTTGGTAACAGCCTTTACGATGGCAGCCGCTCTTTTTGCGGGATTGCCCGACTTGAAGATACCGCTTCCGACAAATACGCCCTCTGCGCCCAGCTGCATCATAAGAGCAGCGTCTGCGGGAGTTGCCACGCCGCCTGCTGCGAAGTTTACAACGGGGAGCTTGCCGTTCTCGGCAACATATTTAACGAGGTCATAGTCTACCTGCAGGTCCTTTGCGGCCTGATAGAGCTCATCGGGGGACATGGAGGTCAGACGGCGTATCTCGCTCTGCATCATTCTCATGTGGCGGACAGCCTGTACAACGTCGCCTGTGCCGGGCTCGCCCTTTGTGCGTATCATGGAAGCACCCTCGGAGATCCTGCGGAGAGCCTCGCCTAAGTCCTTGGCACCGCATACGAAGGGTACCTTGAACTGTGTCTTGTCGATGTGATACTTATCATCGGCAGGGGAGAGGACCTCGCTCTCGTCGATGTAGTCTATCTCGATAGCTTCAAGTATCTGAGCCTCTGCGAAGTGGCCGATGCGGCACTTAGCCATAACGGGGATAGAAACCGCTGCCTGAATACCCTTTATCATTTTAGGGTCGCTCATTCTTGCAACGCCGCCCGCAGCGCGGATATCGGCGGGTATCTTCTCCAGCGCCATAACTGCGCATGCGCCCGCTTCCTCGGCGATCTTTGCCTGCTCGGGAGTGGTAACGTCCATGATGACGCCGCCCTTGAGCATCTGTGCCAGATTCTTGTTAAGCTCGTATCTTTCGTTCATTTAAATAACCACCTTTATGATAATGCATATTTGCCAAGCTGCAATGCATAATTATATTACCTTATTATTATACTCGGTTTTGAGGGATTTGAAAAATGTTCGGCGGATCATCTTTGCAAAAGAAAAATGTGCAATATAAATAATCCGTGCCGAAAAAACGAACGAAAAATTATTTACATTGCACATTAGTTCGGAAACAAAATTTTCCTGTCGGATACCGCCGATGTGATGATACACAAAAGAAAGCCCCGCTTTACGGAAGAAAATTGTGTAAAAAAGAGATTTTTCAAAAGCGGCTACTGCGTATCGGTGATAAGCACCTGTGTAAAGCCGTTCTCCTCGTTGAGGGTCAGGTCGCAGGCGATGAGCTTCCCGTCGCACAGCAGAAGGTTCGCAACTACATTGTCGGGGTGCTCGGGACAGTTGAGCACGGTATAGCTGCACAGCACCGCTTCCCGTCCCGCATAGGGGGTCAGGTCGAAGCCCTGCGACTGCTGGAGACGGTTGTATTCCTCGTATATTGTGCCGAATTTCCGCGGTATCTTTATCTCCTGCACCTCGGGGTCGGGCTTGACGATAAGTCCGCAGCTGTTGAGAAATTCCACTCTCATGGCGTTGGAGCTCATCTCGTACTTCGACTCGCCCGTGTTTTCGGACAGCCTTGCCGCAAGGACAAGGATAAGCACTGCGATAACGGCGAATATGATGATAAGCAAAGCATGCTTGGCGGCGGTTTTTCTGCTCATAATGATCTTCTCCTTTGAGGGAATGGCTTCCATAAAAATTATATTCGCCGAGGCGGACGGATATTCACGGAAATGCACAAACCGAATATTATAGTATTGAGCCGTAATAAGGACGGCTCGGTACATTGTCCGAACATGAACATAAGGAGCTTTATATAGATGAACGAACCGATAAGTCTCTGCGGAGTCAGAGAGGGCGGAAGATGCCGCGTCCGCAGTATGTACAACGAGGGAGCTATGCGCCGCCGTCTTCATGATATAGGTCTGATAGAGGGGACGGAGGTGCTCTGTCTGAACCGAAGCCCCTCGGGGGATCCGACGGCATACCTTATCCGAGGCGCAGTCATTGCTCTGCGGAGAGAGGAGACCGAAAAGATACTGGTCACATATGTATGAGCCGATGCTGCACAGTCCCGTCCGCTCCTCTTGGGGGAGCTGCGGCGGGACGCAGCTTTTTTGTCCGGTTACGATTTTACTTAGAAATATTATTATATTTTAGATATAAGGTTAAATAATGATTAAATCGCCATATATTCAACAA
Source organism: Oscillospiraceae bacterium (assembly GCA_051882725.1). GTDB lineage: Bacteria > Bacillota > Clostridia > Oscillospirales > Ruminococcaceae > RGIG4694. Next base: position 8,856 of record JBJESJ010000102.1, on the reverse strand, counting down.
AATCATCCCGATATTGTTTAACATTATATACGACAACAGTCGAAAATTATGTGCGAAATATGTAATAAAAGTTACAATTCTTTTAATTTACTCCGTTAAATATTGCAAATCTTAAACGTTTGTGGTATAATATTAGATGTGTAAAAAGATATGTGAGGCAAAGAAAAGAGGAAACGGTTTGCGGATAAAATTTTTGAGCAAAATGGTTAACAATGAGCTTGATATGCTGCTGCCGCGTTCTCTGATCATCGACCTTGTCATATATCTTATAACTCTGCCGTTTTATGGCTTTACTGCGGAAATACCCGCGGGACTTGCCCTCGGAACGCTGGCTATGCTCGTGAATATCACGCTGCTGGGCTACGCCTCCGAACATACCGTGGAACGTCCGCTGAAACAGGCAAAGCGCTATATGTTCTCGTTCTATCTTCTCAGAATGACTATCATCGGCGCGGCTATCGTCGCAGGCTTCAAGCTTTCTTGGACAAACCCTGTGGCTGTGTGCCTTCCCCTGTTTTACCCGAAGGTCATATATACGGTACGGGCTTTGAGGAAAAAATATTGAGGACATTATCCGAGTATTGTATCTCCAAAATCCGTTATCCTTGCTAAGGAAAGGAGGATAATGCAGTATGGAAATAGAAGTAGTCGGCCCCCGCAAAATAATTACATTTATGGTCGGAGGCAGGGAAATTGCTATTTCCGAAACTCTTGTGACCGGCTGGATCGTTATAATCGTGCTGACGCTGCTGATCCTGTGGCTCACTCACGACATGAAGGTGGTCCCCGAGACCAAGCGGCAGGCTGCTGCCGAGTGGATAGTCAACTTCTTTGAAAAGACCGTCAGCGATACGATGGGTCCCAAAATGACCTATTATGCACCCTATCTGGCGACTATATTCTGCTTTGCGCTGTTCGGCGCTCTGCTTAGCCTGTTCGGACTGCGGAGCATGACCGTCGATATCAACTGTACGGGCACCTGGGCACTTATGACTTTCGTTCTGATGACCTACTGGAAGATCAGAAACAACGGATTCGGCGGCTATCTTAAGGGCTTTACCGAGCCTGTTGCCGTTATAACGCCCATCAATATTCTAAGTGAGATCGCAACTCCGCTGTCAATGGCTATCCGTATGTTCGGAAATATGGCGGGCGGAATGATAATCACGAGCCTTATCTATGCGGCGCTCACTCTGGCGAGCAACGCAGTTTACGGACTTATCGGCATATACTTTGAATATTTCAAGATATTCCAGATCGGTATCCCGGCACTGTTTTCGATATATTTCGACCTGTTCTCGGGAGTGGTCCAGTCTTACGTTTTCATTATGCTCACCATGGCATATGTGGGAGATGCGGCAAATCCCGAAAAGGAGTAAATACGCGTCTTATATTTTACGGAAAGGAAGTATTTAATCAATGGAAAATCAGACATTAGAACAGACCGAGCTCATCGCTCGCGCTATCGTTCTCGCAGGTCAGGGCATAGGCGCAGGTCTTGCGCTTATCGCAGGTATCGGCCCCGGTATCGGTGAAGGCTACGCCGTAGGCAAGGCTATCGAGACCATCGGCAGACAGCCCGAAGCTAAGAGCTCCGCTACCACAACAATGTTTATCGGCTGCGCCGTTGCGGAGTCTACCGGTATTTACGGTCTGCTTATCGGTCTGGTACTGATATTCGTAAATCCCTTCATCAAGCACCTCCACGATTGATCCTTAGCAGCAAATCATCAAAAAATAAGGGAATCGGAGGTTTTATTACAGTATGACAAATGTGAATTTTGAATTTCTGACTATTGACCCGGTTACTATAATCGGCGTACTGTGCAACACCCTCATTCTGTTCCTCGTTTTCAAGAAGCTGCTCTTCGGACGGGTGAAGGCTATTCTCGACCAGCGCAAGGAAGAGATATCCAAGACCTATAAGGACGCCGATGCGGCTCTCGAAAACGCTAAAAGCATGGAAAGCGAATATACCGCAAAGCTTTCCGCCGCAAGAGAAGAATCCGCAGCTATCGTCAAGGACGCTACCGCAAGGGCTTCAAAGCGCTCCGATGAGATAATCGAAGAGGCTAAGCAGGAGGCAAGAAGCATCACTGTCAAGGCTAACGCCGATATCGAGGCGGAAAAGAAACGCGCCGTGAATCAGATAAAGGACGAGATATCCGATATCGCTGTCGCTATAGCGGAAAAGGTCGTTTCAAGACAGATAGACAACGATGAGGATCAGCAGAGACTTATCGACGGGTTTATCTCCGAAATAGGTGATGTGAAATGACGGGCGGCGTTGAAAAGGTTTACTCGGAAGCGCTGTTCGAGCTTGCTGCGGAAAACGGCAGCACGGAGGAGACCGAAAAGGAGCTTTCGGCTATCGTCGGCATTTTCGGCGATAATCCCGACCTTTATAAGGTGCTTTCCGCGCCTACTGTTTCCGAAAGCGATAAGCTCGGCACCGCCCGGAAAATTTTCGGCGGAAGAGTTTCCGATACCACTCTTGACTTTATCTGCCTGCTTACCAAAAAGGGCAGGATAAACCGCCTTGAAGGCATAGCTTCCGCTTACAGGAGCTTATGGTGCGAAGAGGCAGGTATACTTGAAGTCAGCGTCGTTACGGCAGTGCCTCTTTCCGAAGCACAGCGGAAGGCTTTGTCGGACAAGCTGTCGCAGAAGTACGGCAAAAGGATCGTTATGACCGAAAAGACCGATCCCGATATACTGGGAGGAGTAATCGTCAGCTTCGGAGATACTATGCTGGACGGTTCTGTCCGTACTAAGCTCAGGAATCTTCACAGCGGCATGAAGAATGTCATAGCATGATTCGGAATAAATAATTTTAAATCAGAAAGCCGGTGTTAAAATGGATCTGCGCCCGGATGAAATAACCGGAATAATTAAAGACCAGATAAAGAATTTCCGCAGTCAGATCGAGCTTTCCGACGTGGGAACAGTCGTTACCATCGGAGACGGTATCGCCCGTATCCATGGTCTGGACAACTGCATGTCGGGAGAGCTTCTCGAATTTGACGGCGGAGTGTATGCAATGGCGCTCAACCTTGAGCAGGATTTCGTCGGAGCGGTTATGCTCGGCTCGGAAGCCAATATCAAGGAGGGCGACCCCGTTAAGCGTACAGGAAGCGTAGTTTCCGTGCCTGTCGGCGAACAGCTGCTGGGCAGAGTAGTAAACTCGCTGGGTCAGCCAATTGACGGTAAAGGTGCAATTCTTACCGAGGAGAGAATGCCTATCGAAAAGATCGCTCCCGGTATTATTACAAGAAAGTCGGTAAAACGTCCTCTTCAGACGGGTATCAAGGCTATCGACTCCATGATACCTATCGGAAAGGGTCAGCGAGAGCTTATAATCGGCGACCGACAGACAGGCAAAACTGCCATCGCTCTCGATACTATCATCAACCAGAAGGGCAAGGATGTGCTCTGTATCTACGTTGCTATCGGTCAGAAGCGCTCTACCGTCGCAAACGTTGTGGATACTCTCGAAAAGAACGGCGCTCTGCCCTATACTATCGTAGTTTCCGCTACCGCTTCGGAGCTTGCTCCCCTGCAGTATATCGCTCCTTATTCCGGAGTTACCATGGCGGAATACTTCCTCGGCAAGGGCAAGGATGTGCTCATAATCTACGACGATCTGTCAAAGCACGCGGTGGCTTACCGTGCACTGTCCCTGCTGCTTAAGCGCCCGCCCGGACGTGAGGCTTATCCCGGAGATGTATTCTATCTCCATTCGAGACTCCTTGAGCGTGCATGCTCTCTTAACGAGAACTACGGCGGCGGAACAATTACTGCTCTGCCTATCATCGAAACTCAGGCGGGAGACGTTTCTGCATATATCCCCACCAACGTCATCTCCATCACCGACGGACAGATCTTCCTTGAGACAGACCTGTTCAACAGCGGCGTCCGTCCTGCGGTAAACCCCGGTATCTCCGTATCGAGAGTCGGCGGCTCCGCTCAGATCAAGGCTATGAAGAAGGTAGCTTCCTCGCTGAAGCTGACATATTCGCAGTACCGCGAGCTGCAGTCCTTCTCCCAGTTCGGCTCCGATCTGGACCGCGATACAATGGAACGCCTTGCACTTGGTGAAAGAGTTGTCGAGGTGCTCAAGCAGGACAGAAACAGCCCTCTTACCGTAGAGAACCAGATAATGATAATCTATGCGGTAACAAACGGCTATCTCCACGATGTTCCCGTAGGTCTTGTTTCCGAGTTTGAAAGCGGACTTTTTGAGTATATGGAGTCCTCGCACCCCGAGGTGGCTTCCGCTATCGGTGAGACAGGCGAGCTTTCCAAGGAGACCGAGGAAAGCCTTAAGAACGGTCTCGGCGAGTTCCTGAAGAAATTCAAGGCGGAAAACAATATCTCCGAGAACGGCGAGGTCGTGAAGGAAGAAAGATCGTCCGAAGAATAAAAACATAGACCGAAAGGAATCTGATTATGGCGTCGGGAAATATGAAAGCCATAAAAAGGCGAATCAAAAGCGTTGAATCCACTAAGCAGATAACCAAGGCTATGGAGCTTGTGGCGTCGTCAAAGCTGCGCAAGGCAAAGGAAAAGGCGGATAATTCCCGTCCCTATTTCAATGCCCTTTACGAAACGATGTGCGAGATACAGGCGGAAAACAAGTCCTTCTTCTCTCCCTATACAAGAAAGGGCAGAAAGGGTACTGTGCTGCTTGTCGTTATCGCAGGCGACAGAGGTCTTGCGGGCGGATTCAACTCGAACGTTATCAAGCTTGCGCAGAAGCGTATCAGCGAAATTACCGCAGACGGAAAAACTAACGTTGAAATTCTCGGGATAGGCAAAAAATCGGTGGAGTATTTTGAAAAGCACGGCTACGACCTGCTGGCAAGATACGTCAACATCGGCGAGACCCTTAAAATAGGCTCTGCCGCAGGTATCGCCGAAAAAATAGTCAATCCCTATTTGAAGGGAGAGTATGAGCGTGTGGAGCTTTTCTACACCGACTTTACCTCCGCTATTTCACAGACCGCTATGTCAAAGGCTATCCTCCCCGTTGAGATAAAGGAGGAAAAGTCCGAGGGGATAAAGGCGCTCCCTATTTACGAGCCCTCCGCGGAGCAGGTGTTCAACTCTATCGTGCCGAAGTATCTTTCGGGGATAATTTTCTGCGCGGTTGTGGACAGCTTTGCTTCCGAACAGGCGGCAAGACGAAATGCAATGGAAAGCGCTTCCGATAATGCCGATGAGATACTCAGCGAGCTCTCGCTGAGCTATAACCGCGCAAGACAGGCGTCTATCACGCAGGAGCTCACCGAGATAGTCGGCGGCGCGTCTGCACAGGAATAAAAATCATCACGCTTCGGCGGAGCATATCCGCCGAACGCTTATCCTCAAAATTTATTATACGAGGTGATCACAGAAATGTCGCAGAAAAATGTCGGAAAGGTCGTTCAGATCATCGGAGCGGTTGTCGATATCCGCTTCGACAAGGACAATCTTCCGAAGCTGCTAAATGCAATTGAAATACAGCTCAACGGCGCGACGCTGGTCTGCGAGGTAGCTCAGCATATCGGCGACGACGTTGTCCGCTGCATCGCCATGTCGGGCACGGACGGACTCGTCAGAGGCGCTGAGGCAGTGGATACTGGCAGCCCTATAACAGTTCCCGTCGGAAAGGGAACTCTCGGCAGGATATTCAATCTGCTGGGCGAGCCTGTTGACAATAAGCCTGCTCCCGAAACAGAGGAAAGATGGGCTATCCACAGAGACCCTCCTTCTTTCGAGGAACAGACCGCTTCCAATGAGATACTGGAAACGGGTATCAAGGTAATCGACCTTATCTGCCCCTACCTTAAGGGCGGTAAGATAGGACTTTTCGGAGGAGCGGGCGTAGGTAAGACCGTTCTTATCCAGGAGCTTATCAACAACGTTGCCAATCAGCACGGCGGTATCTCCGTATTTACGGGCGTCGGCGAGCGCACCCGTGAGGGCAACGACCTTTACAATGAAATGACTGAGTCGGGAGTTATCGACAAGACCGTCCTCGTTTACGGTCAGATGAACGAGCCTCCCGGAGCAAGAATGAGAGTCGGACTGTCGGGTCTTACCATGGCGGAGTATTTCCGTGATGTTGAGGGTCAGGACGTGCTGCTCTTTATCGACAACATCTTCCGCTTTACACAGGCAGGCTCTGAGGTTTCGGCGCTGCTGGGACGTATGCCCTCCGCCGTTGGTTATCAGCCTACGCTGGCAACGGAAATGGGTGCTCTTCAGGAGAGGATCACTTCTACGAGAAAGGGTTCCATCACATCCGTTCAGGCAGTATATGTTCCTGCGGATGACCTGACAGACCCTGCTCCTGCAACGACGTTTGCTCACCTTGACGCGACGACGGTTCTTTCAAGAGCTATCACATCGCTGGGTATCTACCCCGCAGTTGACCCGCTGGAGTCCACTTCGAGAATACTTACCCCAGAGATCGTGGGTCAGGAGCATTACGATACCGCACGAGCAGTTCAGAACATTCTCCAGAGATATACCGAGCTGCAGGATATCATCGCTATCATGGGTATGGACGAGCTTTCCGAGGAGGATAAGCTGACCGTAAGCCGTGCCAGAAAGATCCAGCGTTTCCTGTCGCAGCCCTTCTTTGTTGCGGAGCAGTTCAACGGCTTCCCCGGAAAATACGTGCCCGTCAAGGAGACCATCAGAGGCTTCAAGGAGATCATCGCAGGTATGCATGACGATCTTCCCGAGTCGGCGTTCCTTTATGTGGGTACTATCGACGAGGCTGTCGAAAAGGCCAAGAACCTGAAGTATTGATGCGGAAAGGACGGTCAGAGTATGGCAGCGTCTTACGAGCTTAAGATAATCACTCCCGAGAAGGTGTTCTTCGACGGAGAGACTACGCAGATAATTGTACGCACCACAGAAGGCGATATCGGTATCCTTGCCAATCATATAAGTCTGGTGGCAGATCTGCCGTCGGGACCGCTTAAGGTCATGCAGGAGGACGGCAGCTGGCGCATCGCAGCCCTTTCGGGCGGACTTATGAAGGTCGGCGGGAATAAGGTCAATATCTTCGCAAATGCCGTAGAATGGGCGGAGGATATCGACGTTGACTGGGCAAAGCGCTCCGAGGAAGAGGCCAGAGAGCGTATCAGCCATCAGCAGAACCGCCGCGAGCTTGATATCGCGGAGCTGAAGCTGAAGCGTGCACTCAACAGAATAAGCGTCCACGACAAATACGCCGGGGACGGAAGATAAAAAATGCGGCAGGAGCCCTTGCTCCTGCCGCATTTTTTTGGTATGTTTTTGAACCTGTGTCGGATACTTGCGCTGCAATAATTGTCAACTGTTCGAGAGCTTTTTGAACTCTTCCTCGTAAAAGCCGCATATCTCCGCGGAGATCTCCGCCGAGGCGCTTTCCGCATAGATGATAACTCCCCCCGTCCGCATGGGACGGACCTCGGCCTGTCCCTGCTCTGCGGGGAGCTTTCCTCCCTTGGGGGGCAGGCCAAGCCGTCGGAAAAGCTCTGCTGCGTCTGCGGACAGGGGTATCATTCTCCCCGAGGACGAGTATTTCGGAAGCTTCGAGACCGCTTCCTCAAGGGAAATATTCTCCGAAGCTAAGATGTTAAGCGTCATAGCCATTATAGCAAGTCCGTCAAACAGCGCAGTATCGGCGTTGGCACGGGCTTTTCTGTCGGCGCGCACCTCTTCGGGTGTCATTGCCGAATAGTCGGGAGCGTACTCGAACCGTTCAAGCTTCAGAAGCTTTTCCGCAGCATGTGGGAAACGTGAGCTTACCGCCGCGGTGGGGCTCTTGCTTCGCGACAGGCAGAGCATGACGAGCCGCTCATGGAAAACATACCCCGTTTCATCGGTGTAGGCGGATATCCTGCTGCCGTCGCCGCTGATGTGGAAGGCGATACGGAGCTTGCTGCGGTCGTCGGCGCCGTGACGTTCGGTGAAGTCTCTGCACAGACTGTAAAGGGCAGCGTTCGGAGTGGTCACATCTGCGAAAAAGCCGCTTATATCTGATACTATAAGTTTATCAATATAATTATTATACGAATTGTATATATTATCCGCCCGTGTAAGTCCGCAGCCTGTGCGGTTTATCCCGAGCCTGCCCCCCGAACGGACAGCCCTTTCCAGCTTTTGGCGGAGTTCCTCGTCGGAGGGCAGACCGTCACCGTTCCATGGGCGGATATACTCATAGCCGAAGTAGACCCCGCATGAGCACATGCTGTTTTTCAGAGCATATCGGAAAACATTTTCGGGGAGCTCGCCGAAAACGGTGACATTACCGCCGCAGGAGAGGGCTCCCGCCGCAAAGGCTTCGCAGGTCGAAGCGGCTAAGCTGTCGCCGTAAGCCACGGCAATGCATTTTTCGTCAGCAGCAGCCTGTCCCGCAGAATATGCCGCCGCAGTGGAGATGTTCCTGTCCATTCTTCCGTCAGTGCCGAAAAGAGGAGGAGGATTCTCCGCAGATGACCTGTCTGTGCGCTTTCTGCGGATAACGCAGTCGTTTTCCCGCTGACCGTGAGCCACCGCAGCGTTTTCCTCCACGATGACATTTTCCAGATAAGCTCCGCCGCTGATATATGCTCCGTCCATGACCGCAGAGCGGATAATTTCGGTATCGGAGCCGATGTAGACGTTGTCGCCGATATATGTTCCGCGGGAGAGCTTCACATTTTCTCCCAGCACGCAGTTTCTGCCGATGTAAACGGGGTCGTCGGTCTCAAGTCCGCGATATGCCGTGTAGCGGGGCTTGAGCTCGCTGTCCCCGCAGGGAGTATCGGGGATATATTCTCTGCAGAGAATGGCCTTCTGCGCAGCGAGGTAGTCCTCCCGAGAGCTTATGACGGAGCA
>JBJESJ010000101.1:0-8285 GCA_051882725.1 Oscillospiraceae bacterium | reverse complement strand
ATGACGGAAAATATGCAAGCAGATGAGGTGCTAAGGCGATAGCCGGTGGTTTTTAGAGGTGACCATATAATGATTATATCACATTATGGATAGTTTTTCAACGGTAAAATAGCCTATTTCAAGGCAAACTAATGAAAAAAATGATAAAATATGTGCAATATCCTGTCACTCGTCAAGACTGTCCAGAAATTCTCCGATGATATCGGCGCACTGCTCGGGCTTCTGCATATAGATGGCGTGGTCGCCCGAAAGGGGGATATATTCGCAGTTCCCGAGCCTTTCAAGATATGGCATGAGAATGGTATCCACCGCCTCAGCGGACTGTTCTATCATCTTATCGGCGGTGCTGTCGGTGTATTCCACAGGTGGCATATCCATTGCGGAAAGCTGTTTGTTCATCCATTCGACGTTTTCCCTGAACTCCTCCCGTGTGGTGACGGTAAAGCTTGAGGATATGTATATCTTCGGCACATCATTTGTGACGATACCGTCGAAAGCTTTTTTGCAGTTTTCGGTGATAAGCTTATATTCGGACATCTGAGCAAAGGTGTAGCAGCCCCGGGAATTCAGCGCGTCGGAAAGGGACTGCTGTTCTTCGGAATAGATGTCGGGCAGAGGATAGTAGAATTCATCAAGCACAAGCCGATGAAGTCCTGCTTTGCAGGCGAGTACCTCTGCGATATCGGTCAGACCGGGCTTTTCCTCGTCGGCGAAGGCGTCCTCACAGAGCTGTGAGCCGTCAAGAAAGGCAATGCCTTCTATTTCGTCGGGGAAATTGCTGACCCAGTAGGTAGCATATGCTCCGCCAAGGGAGTGGGGGAGCAGCACATAGGGTCCTTCGATGCCTGCATTTTTCAGTGCGGTGCGGTAGTCCTCCACGACTCGTTCTATGGTCTGTTCGGCGAAGGTATCTTCGCTGAGACCGTATCCTGCGCGGTCGATAAACACTATGAGGTCATCATCGGCTAAGCTGTCGGTAACGCTCTGCAGGGCAACGCTGTAATCGTGCACGCCCATTCCCGACAGCGCCACGAGGGTATGCCTGCCGTTTTCGTTTCCGCAGCTGCAGACATTGAGGTCATATTCTCCTGCGGAAACAGGGTTTGCAAGCCCTGCATCTTCCAGCAGGTCGTATTCCCTTGCGCATAGTATCCTGTGCACGGCAAAGGAGCCTGAAATGAACAGTATGACCAGTATGAGCAGTACAAGAAATATCCTGCCGATAAGCTTAAGAGTGCTGCGCTTTTTTGTTGGATCGTCCATGCTCTCATCTCCGTTGAATTTTTTCGTATAGGATAAATATAGCATATTTTCCCGAAAATGTCAAGGAATAACGCTGTTTTTCCCGTCTTGACAGTATCATTTTTCGGTGATATAATAAAAATAATATCGAAAGGGAATGATGACCATGAAAACAGCCCTCGTGACGGGAGCCTCAAGAGGAATAGGAAGAGCGATAGCCCTGCGGCTTGCAGGGGACGGCTATCATATCGCGGTGAATTATCGTGAAAATACAGCCGCCGCCGGGGAAACTCTGCGGATGATAACGGAGCGGGGCGGAAGCGGTGCGCTTTACAGGGCGGATATCTCCGACGGGAGAGCCGTTTCGGAGATGATGGAGAAAATATCCTCCGATACGGGCGGAGCGGAGGTCATTGTAAATAATGCAGGAATTGCCGAGCAGATAATGTTCTGCGACATAACCGAGGAAAAATGGGACAGAATGTTTAATGTGGACGTAAAAGGAGCCTACCTTGTAACGCAGGCAGCGCTTCCTTTTATGATACATCGGAAATACGGACGGGTGATAAATATATCGTCCATGTGGGGCGTGTCGGGTGGCTCCTGCGAGGTGCATTATTCGGCGGCAAAGGCTGCGCTTATCGGCATGACAAAGGCGCTTGCCAAGGAGCTGGGACCCTCGGGGATAACCGTGAACTGCATTGCTCCGGGAGTGATAAATACCGAGATGAACGGTCATCTTGACAGGGAAACGCTGGACGCTCTCCGTGATGAAACGCCCGTAATGCGGCTGGGCACCCCCGAGGACGTGGCAGAGGCGGTCTCATACTTTGCCTCGCAGTCGGCAGGATTTGTTACGGGACAGGTGCTTTCCGTTGATGGAGGGATAACGCTGTAAATGAACGAAACAGAGCTTCTGGAAATAGTTTGCTATATAGGAAAAAAGCTGACTCAGTACGGTGCGGAGGTCTACCGCGTGGAGGAAAGCGTAAACAGGATATGCGCGGCATATGGCTATACAAATGCCGAGGTGTACGCTATCCCGTCGAATATGGTTGTGACGGTGTATAAAACGGACAGAAGCCCTCTTACCCAGAGCGTGCGGATAAATACCCGTCTGACAAACCTTGACAGGGTGGGGGAGTATAACAGGCTATGCCGCAGGATATGCCGCGAAAAGCCTGATTTTGCGAAGGTCAAGAAGGAAATAGCCAAGATAGAGAGCCGCCCTGTCTACGGAACGGGGATGCAGTTTGCAAGCTTCTTGCTGGTGGGATTTTCCTTTGTGTTCTTTTTCGGGGGAGACTTTAGATCTGCGCTCATCGGAGCGGCAGCCGCGGGGATAATATTCTTTCTGACATATATAATGACAAAGCGTGAGCTGAGCGCATTTCTGATAAATGTGACCTGTTCTGCGGCGGCGGCGCTTTTTGCCATATGGATATACAGGCTGAAGCTTATCGAAAGCTATGATACGGTGGTGATAAGCGCCCTGATGACTATGGTGCCGGGAGTATCCATCACAAACGGCATGAGAGACTTCATATCGGGAGATCTAATGGCGGGAATATATACGATAGCGGAAGCGTTCACCACAGCGGTAGCAATGGCTGTAGGCGCAGGAAGCGTTATCGCGCTGTTTCGCTGACGGGAGGTGACGCATATGGAAATACAGGAGGAGCTGCTGCGGAGCTGCTTATTTTCGACGGCAGCCTGCGCGGCATTCGCAGTGCAGTTCAATATCCGTCCGAAGCACCTGCTGTTGGCTTCGGCGGGAGGGTTTATCAGTCAGATAATATTTTCCTTTATGGATTACCTCAGCTTCGGCGAGATGACGGCTACCTTTGCGGCGGCAGCTGCTGCGGCGCTTTTTTCGGAGATACTGGCAAGAGGGCTTCGTGTTCCTGCGAATATGTACCTTATCGTGTCGGTGATCCCTCTTGTGCCGGGAGGTATGCTGTACAGTACAATGTATGCGTTCATCATGCATAACAGCGAAACGGGCGCAGATCTGGCGCTGCGGACAATTGGCGTCGCGGGAGCGATAGCAATGGGGATATTCGTGGTATCCTCATTTTTCAGGATAGTGGGCATTGTGCGGACAAGCAAACTGAAGAAAAGGTGAGTACGTATCGGTGCTGCTTTAAGGACTAAGCACGATGTATTAGGTACTGATCCCCAAAGGAAGTGATATGATACATGGCAGGAAAAACCAACTGCGAAAGCTGCGCATATTATGTGTACGATGATGAGTACGATTATTATTTCTGCGATATGGACCTCGACGAGGACGAAATGGGGAGGTTCATGGAGGGCAGCTTTGATAACTGTCCCTACTATTCCTCGGACGATGAATACGCGATAGCGAGAAAGCAGTGATGTTATGGAGCGGCTTCGGATAAGATTTTACGGCGATGTGCAGGGGGTGGGCTTTCGTTACAGAGCCTATCACAGCGCAAACTCGCTGGGACTGACGGGCTGGGTGAAAAACTGTCCCGACGGTACGGTGCTCTGCGAGGTGCAGGGCGAGCGGGAGGATATCGACAAAATGGTGGAGATGATAGACAGCGGAAGATATGTGAACATAAGAAATATGGAAATAAAAAAGCTTGAACTGTCGGAGTCCGACAGGGATTTTGTGATTGGAGATTGAAAGCAATGAAATACAGGGCAGTAATATTTGACCTTGACGGGACTCTTCTGGATACGCTGGAGGACCTGAAAAACAGCGTGAACTATGCGCTGGAAAAATGCGGCTATCCGCCTCGTACGAGGGACGAGGTGCGAAGCTTCGTGGGAAACGGTATACGCAGGCTGATGATACGCTCCGTCCCCGGCGGAGAAAATGATACGAAGCTGGAGGACGCATTCTCTGCATTCAAGGAGCATTATGCTTCGCACTGCCGCATAGAGACCCGTCCCTATGAGGGGATAATGCCCATGCTGGAGAAAATGCAGTCCATGGGGCTGAAAACTGCCATAGTGTCAAACAAGGCGGATTTTGCCGTGAAGGAGCTTGCTGCGGATTTCTTTGAAGGTATGGTATCGGCGGCGATAGGCGAGCGTGAGGGAGCGGCGAGAAAGCCTGCTCCGGATTCGGTTTTTGCCGCGCTGTCGGAAATTGGCGAAAAGGCGGAGGATTCCGTGTATGTGGGGGATTCCGATGTGGATATAATGACCGCCGCAAATGCGGGTATGCCATGCATATCGGTATCGTGGGGCTTCAAGGGCAGAGAATTCCTTGAAAAAAACGGCGCGTCCGTAATAATCGACTCGCCCGACGAAATATTTGATTTATTGTGATTTTGTACAAAAAATCGTCCCTTTTATAAGTGATGATTTAAAAATATCACAAAAAGCTATTGACTTTACACTCCCGTTCTGGTATAATAAAGATAATTAGAAGTTAGCTTACTTCGGAAGGGAGAGTTTTTTATGAAAAAATACATCGTAACCATCGCCAGAGAACATGGTTCGGGCGGAAGGATCATCGGCAAAAAGCTTGCCGAGGAGCTTGGCATCGCCTTTTATGACCGTGAGCTCATCACACTCACCGCAAAGCAAACAGGACTTTCCGAAGCCTTTATCAACGATATCGAGGATCAGAAGCCATCCAGCCTGCTATACAGCCTGTACATGGGTACCTATATCCCAAATGTCTATGACGAGGCTTATGTGGCGCAGGCAAATCTGATACGCAGTCTTGCGGATAAGGAATCCTGCGTTATCGTGGGAAGATGTGCGGATTATATTCTCCGCGAATATGACAACTGCTTCCATTTCTTTATCCATGCGCCGATGGAAGCCCGCATAAAGCGCATCACCGAGGAATACGGCGAGCAGGTCAAGGACCCTGTGGCAGCGATCAAAAAGTGGGACAAGAAGCGTTCGGGATATTATAATTTTGTGACCCAGTCCCAGTGGGGCAAAGCGCAGAACTATAACCTGACCATAGACAGCTCCATAGGCTTGGATCAGACCACCGCGCTTATCAAGGATTATCTTAAACATTCGGGAGTGCTGGACTGATATTTTAATTGCGAATAGTATAGTAAATCCCGGGGATCTCAGTCCCCGGGATTTTTTGTAAATTGAAGGCGGTCACTGCCTTTTCAGCAGACGCTGCTTAAAGGCTTTTATTTTCTGTCCATGACGGCTGGTGGCGATGCTCCCGCAGATGACCATTCCGCAGGACGCACCGCTCAGAAATTCCGAGATACAATTCAAAGTATAAATATTATCAAGCTCTGTATGAGCTATCAGCTGAGACGTAAACCAGAATATCGCGCCGACAAGCAGCAGGATATGCATTCTTTGAGTGAATCTGGATGTTTCGGTATTTGTGTAGTCAACTGCCTTTAAAACGGTTTCTTCTGTATCTTTATTCATTTTTTCGCTTTTCCTTTCTCCGTCGAGCAGCTCCCGGAGGTCGACCTCATAAAAATCGGATATTTCGATAAGAATATCCAGGTCAGGCATATTATTGCCGTTTTCCCAACGGGATACCGTTCGATTTGATACGTTGAATTTTTCTGCAAGCTGTTCCTGTGTAAGACCCTTTTCCTTTCGGAGTGTTTTCAGAAATTGTCCGATTTTTTTCTGATCCAAAATATTACCTCCTTCAATTGTGATCATACTATGATCATGCAGAAAAAACAAGGACACAAAGCGAGAAATGCCCTATTTTCTGCAGGACACAGGATGTCCGGCTGCTTATTTTCCGCAGTAAGCTATGGCGTCCGCCTGGAACTGCAGACCATTTTCGCCGCCTGTGTGAGCAAACTCTGTCTGAATGGATTTGCGCACGGGATATTTTCCGTTGAATCTTTCCTTGATGACCTTTTCCATAACAGGGATATTCCACACATCTCTGAACAGGCAGTCCATCTGCACCACATTTTCAAGAGTAAGTCCGACTAAAGCAAGTCTTTTCTCCATTTCATCGAATGCACCGTTGATCTGTTCTTCGACAGTACCGCCCGCGTTTCCCACGCAGTAGTTCAGAAAGCAGAAGTCGCCTGCCCTGATGATGCCCGAATGAGCCCATTGTTCGTTTACATCGTATCTTTCGATCATTTTATTTTCCTCCCGATAATATAGCTATTGATCAGCCGGCACGGCAATTACGGAGTCATCTCGGAATCGGATAACTATGACCCTGCTGCCGACATTTATTTTATCATGATCTGCTTTATAGCAGCAGATATGCTCCATGATACAGTCCCTGCTTTCCAGAAGCGCGTCAATGTAATAAAATTCCTTGACATATGCTCTGAAGGGTTTTTCGCGGTCATGCTTAAAATCGTTTGATTCCCATGGAAAGATCTCATATTCGCCGTAGAAATCAATGAGCTTTGACTTAGCATTTTTTTCCTTTACGATACCGTAGGTCAGACCGCAGATCTTTCCGCCGCAAAACAGATGCCATGCCTTCAGTGCGGCATTCAGAAGCAAAATGACTGCGGCACCCAGCATAAGCTGCTGAATATCGACCGGAACCGCAATATTACGTCTTTGAATAACAATAAATGCAGTCACTGATGCCGCGGCAGCAGGTAAGCAACTGCATATATGAACAATATCGCGTGTCCTTTTCCGAAGCTTATGCACGATGATGTAGTCCTCGGGACTCAGCTTATCAATAAAATTGAAGTCGTTGGGGATAATGTGTCCCGCCATGATGAAGCCCCCTTATCGGATACAAAAAACTGCGCATTGCTGTCCGAGCCTTTATCGGTCGGTTTCGGGCAGCTGCGCAGTAGGATCATTATACCTTCTTAAACAGATTGACCAGCATATAAATAGCCGTGAATATCAGGTTATAGACCAGTATCATCAGCGTGGAAAGGTCAGTATATGCCTTGAATATCACCAGCAGAGCCGATAAAAGTATTCCCAGAAGAATGGATATGGCCTGTATTGCAATGCCTATGGACACTGTGGAGCGTATCCTCTTTGTGCTTAAGATAAGCGAAGCAAAGGAAGCAAATCTTCCCGAGCATGCCAGAGTTGCGCTCTGCTTGGGCGTGTAGGAGGTCACCTGCTCATAGTTGGAATGTTCTCTGAATGGGAGTATCTTCAAGGTGTCGGGGGAGATGTCAAACATCTGCGCCATACGCTCCACCGAAACGGCGGAATCCACCGAGCGGAGTATTACCTTGATATGCTTTCTGTCAAGCTCTCTGAGGGTCTGCGCCACCTCGGGCACAGGCGTCAGATTGATGATGAACATCGCGGAAAGCTCGCCCGAAATGGAAAGATAAACGGGAATACTTGTCCCGCCGCCGGTATACTGCTTTTCCTTCACGGGAGAGGGCATGCCGTCGATGCTGTGATTTTCCATGAGCTTGCGGTTCCCGAGAAGCACACGCTTGTTGTTTATCCAGCCGCACAGTCCCATTGAATCCTCGTAGATGTAGCTTTCCACGGGGTTTAAAAGCTCTGTCTTTCCGCCGATTATATCGAAGAACATGCTTTTCATAATGCTGTCGGAACGGCAGGCAAGGCTTGCCGCTTCGACGATAGCCTCGTCAATTCTCGTATCGGAGAATATCTTGATGTTGGAAAGATATACGCTTCCCTGCGGGAAAAGCTGCGAAGCGTCCGCCATGATGCTGTTTGTATCGGAAAACTCGTCCACAGCGTCAAAGCCGATAACAGCGCCCTGCATCTGACTGTATTTTTTGGAAGCCTTCTGCATGGGCAGGTTGACTATCAGCATAGACGAATAGCAGGAGCATAAGCACAGACAGCCCACAAATGCGGATAATCCGATGTAGATGGAACGGTTTGCGTAATCCGCCCAGCCTGCCGCCGCGCCGATGACTCCGATAAGAAGCGAAGCAATGATGATTATGGGAGCGAACATCTTGCAGAAGCGGTCGGACATATCGGGCGAATAGGAATTTTTCATAAAGTCGGATATCATTTCTGTCCTGCGCATTGAAGCAAGAGTGGGGAAGTCGGTCAGAGCGCCTCTTGTGAAGGCCTCCGCCTGTTCCTCGTCCTTGACGGTGAACATTGCGCAGTGTTCGTAATCGCCC
>JBJESJ010000100.1:0-8375 GCA_051882725.1 Oscillospiraceae bacterium | reverse complement strand
TATAATAGTATTTTATCAGAGCTTTTCGAATAAGTCAATTATCAAACTGACGATATTATGCTCTGAAAATAATGACCAATCGTCATTTTTCATAAAAACGGAAAAAATGGCGTAAAATCGTAAATAAATTGTTAAATCTATTGACAAACCGGAAAATATGCTTTATAATAACAATGTTTTCGCGATAAACGTATTTTTAATTTTGATCTTTTCAGAAAGGAGCGGTAAAAAATGAGGAATAATGTGAACATTAATATCACAGCCATTCATTGCAATTCAAAACAGAATAGTTATATGTATATACCGAAGCCGTTCCCGAAAGGAAAGTCAAAGACATTTTAGGGAAAAATTGCACATCTGCGCCCTCGGTCCATACACCGAGGGCTTTTTTGCGCATAGGGAAAGTGAGTGATAATATGGAATTTTTTGATGTTCTTCCGAGGGCAGCCGAGGAGGAACTGCTGAAAAGAGGAGTTATGACCGACGAACTGCTGTACTGCGTCAAAGCGGACCTTGACGGCGAAGGCTGCTTCTTCGACGTTTATATAACCTTTACGGCAGAGACTATCTCGGTTCTGTCGGGCTATGAGATATACGGAAAAATGAGCCGCCATGAGAAAAAACAGAAGCTTGAAAGCTTCGAGGTGCATAACTACGAGGAATACAGCATTTCCGACGTGGAAAAGATGTACGTGGACAGATATGTCAACACGGCGCGTCTTATGATGCTTGACAAAAACGGCAGGGATATTCCCGTTGCGCGGTTCTCATCGGGCTTTTCCGACAAGTTCGAAAAATTCAGCAAGCGAGTGAACTGCACGGCTCACGGAGAACCTATCGACGACAGCCTCTTAAAGGCAACGGAGCTCAGGTGTCCCAAATGCGGCGAACCCTATCCCGACCCGAACCGTCCCGTCTGTCCGAGATGCACCGACCGTCATTCGGTGTTTATCCGACTGATGAAGATGTTCGGCGAGTTCAAAAAGGAGACCGTAATGATAATGGTCACCCTGCTGCTCAGTAATCTGCTGGCGGTAGTAGCCCCCGTTTTCAGCACGAAGATGCTGTACGACGACGTTCTTGCCGTGGGCGGAAAATACTACGGCAGGGTGCTGCTGGTAGTTATCGCAGTAGCGATGGTGAACGTTGCGGGACTTATCATACGGGCGCTCTCGGGCTTTATCTCGGCACGGGTGATACCCGGCGTTAATCAGCGGCTGCGCATGAAGATATACACCGCAATGCAGGGCTTGTCGCTGCAGTACTTCACCAACAAGCAGACAGGCTCACTCATGTCCAGAGTGGACCGGGACAGCAACAATATCTACTGGTTCTTCACCGACCAGTTCCTGTACTTTATAGTATGCATGGTAAAGCTTGTGGGAATCGCCGCCGTTATGATGGTGATATCTCCGCTGCTTTCCATAGGGATACTCATCGTGCTGGCGGTGCTGGAGATAGTCCAGACAAGCTTCAGCAAAAGTCAGCGGAAGCTGTACCGCAAGTACGATATCGCCACCCGTTCGGCGAACTCGGTGCTGTCCGACGCCATGAACGGAAGGCGCGTAGTGAAGGCGTTCTCCCGAGAGGACACCGAGAACAGGCGCTTTAAGACCAGAAACACCGAAGCGTATACCATAAACCGCCGCATAAACGGCAGGATAGCAAACACTATCCCATTTCTGAACGCCTTTCAGAGCCTTGTGACTCACATCACCATCTATCTGGGCGATGTCATGGTAATAACGGGGGGCATCATGTTCGGTGAGCTTTCCGCGCTGATAAACTACACTGCCATGATAGGCGAGCCTATCTCGGTGCTTTCGTGGATGGGCAACCGCTGGGCGAGCTGCATGGACGCGGCTTCGAGAATGTTCGAGATACTCGACGCGAAGCCTACCGTCAAGGAGGCTGCGGAGCCTGTGCACAGAGAGCATTTCAAGGGGAATATCGAGCTTAAGAACGTCTCCTTCGAGTACGAGGCGGGCAGACCTATCATCAGAAACGTATCCTTCAGGGTGCAGGCAGGTCACATGTTCGGAATAGTCGGCAAGACGGGAGCGGGCAAGTCCACGATAATCAATCTGATAGCGCGGCTTTACGACGTGACCGAGGGCGAGATACTCATAGACGGCGTGCCGATAAAGGATATCGCCTTTGCGGACCTGCGCCGCAGCATAGGCATCGTATCGCAGGAGACCTTCATGTTCATAGGCTCGGTGGCGGATAATATCCGCTATGCAAATCCCAATGCCACCATGGACGAGGTCATCGAAGCGGCAAAATCCGCTAATGCGCATGACTTCATAACGAAGCTCCCCGAGGGCTACGATACCAAGATAGGCGAGGGCGGAGTTAGCCTTTCGGGCGGCGAAAAGCAGCGTATATCCATAGCCAGAGCCATAATCCAGAAGCCGGATATCCTCATTCTGGACGAAGCCACCGCAGCAATGGATACCCGTACCGAGCGCCGCATACAGGCGGCTATCGACAAGCTCAAGGAGGGCAGGACGATAATCTCCATTGCTCACAGATTGTCCACTCTCCGCGATGCGGATATGCTCTGCGTCATCGAAAACGGAGAGCTCAGGGAAATGGGCACTCACGACGAGCTTATCAGACGGAAGGGCAAATATTACGAGCTGTACCGTCTGCAGGCGGATGCTCTGAAATTCATCAACGACTAAGGGGGAAGTTTTGAAAATCAAAGATTTTCAAAATACGAGTTTGTAGCCTGCGGGCAGGTTTCTTCGGCTGCCGCCTCGATTTTCTGTCGCAAACCACAAAACTCAGAAAGGAATGGTTATTAAATATGGAACAGGAAATCTACGAAGTAGATAAGCTGAATATCCTCGACTGCGATAAGCTTAGCTTCTCGCAGGAGGAAAGCGGCTATCTCACTCTTGAATACGAGGGGGTCACCTATCACAAGGTAAATCCCACAAGGCTGATACCCTTTCATTCCAGAAACGAGTATATCAGCGTGAACTACGAAAACGAGGAAAAGGAATTCCGCGAGGTGGGAGTTATCCGCAGCCTCGAGGAATTTAAGGACGAAAAGCAGAAAAAGCTGCTCTCGGACTATCTGGAGTACAAATATCACATGCCCGAGATAACCAAGGTCTACAGCATACGGGACAATATGCAGGGAGCTATTTTCGTCAAGGCGGACACCACCTGCGGCTCAAAGACTATCTGCATCACCGACTGGTATCAGAATTTCCGTCTGCGGGACGGCTGTTATCTGTACATCAACGACGCCGACGGGAACAAGTATTTCTGTCCCGACGTGTACAAGCTGGGCAAAAAGGACATCAGGATACTGGAAAACTATATATAATGTATATCTATCTGACGGAAAAGGAGGTAATCCTCACAAAATGGAACTGTGTATAAACAAGCCCGAAGCTGCGGGGGAGGACGTGGTCTATGCGCTGCCCTATAACCTGAGCCGTGAGAATGACATGATAAACGGCAGCTTCTGCGTGACCCGTGAGAAAATACTCATCTATCTTGACGGCAGGGTCATAAAGGAGTATGCGCTGGACGATTTCAAGGAATTTGAGTGCAGGCAGCAGGCAGGCTCTTCCATGGCGCAGGGCAGGGACAAAAAGGGAAATATCATATTCCTCTGCGCCTTTACGCAGGAGTATTTTCTGCGCTATGCGGAGCTTTTAAAGATACTCGATTATTATCTGCGGACGGGAGAATTTCTCACCGAAAGCGACGCAGACGAGCCCTTCTGTCCAAAATGCGGACACCCGCTGGGCGGCAGAAAGATCTGCCTTTTCTGCACAAAGAAGAGCAGCACCATACTTCGGCTGATAAAAATGCTCGCGCCCTATAAAAAGGAATATGCCGCGGCGATAATCTGCACGATAATCGCGCAGCTCATCAACATAATGATACCCTTTGCGGACAGGTACATCATCGACAATTACGTTACCCCGAAAAACGAGGACTGGCACAGCTTTGCAATTATCGTGACAGTGGTGCTGTCGCTGATACTGGTGAATGCGCTGCTGGATTTCATCAACATGAAGTGCAGCTTCAAGGCGGCGCTGGGACTGGGCAAGGATATCAGACAGCAGGTCTTTGAAAAATCGCAGGCGCTGTCCATGTCTGCTTCATCGAAGCGGACTGCGGGCGAGATGATAAGCCGTGTTTCGGGAGACGCCGCAAAGGTGGAGGAATTCTTCACCGCAAACGGAAAGGATTTTGTGGTGCAGGTATTCTCAATGGTGCTGCTCTGCGTCATCATATTCTTTATAGATGTCAGGCTTGCTGTGATGACGGTGCTTCCGCTGCCGATAGTGTATCTCATCGCGAAGAAGCTCATTGCCAGAATGGAGGTAGCCTACACTCAGCAGTGGAAGAGCTCGGTCAAAAGCAGCGAGCTGCTCCATGACAGCTTAAGCGGCATAAGAGTGGTAAAATCCTACGGAAAAGAGCAGTATGAGATAGACCGCTACAGAGATGCAACGGACGAATGGCGCGTAAGCAGCACAAGAGCCGAAACAGGCTGGTACAGGACATATCCGATAGCGCAGTTCCTTATTTCGCTGGGCAGCTATTTCGTGCTGTATTTCGGCGGAAATATGGTGCTGGGCATGGAGATGACCATAGGCGAGCTGGTGCAGTTTTCGACATATGTGTCGATGCTGTACGCTCCCGTTGAGTGGCTTATCCGCATTCCGAGGACCCTTGCTGATACCACCGTATCTGCGGGCAAGGTGTTCGAAGTGCTGGACGAGGAAGCGGAGGTCGCAGACAGCAGTAACGCGGGGGAAATAGACATCAAGGGCGAAATTTCCTTTAAAAACGTGTACTTCGGATATAAGGTGTATAATCCCGTTTTAAAGGACATCAGCTTTGATATAAAGCAGGGCGAGATGATAGGTATCGTGGGACATTCGGGCGCGGGAAAATCCACGCTGATAAACCTTGTTATGCGGCTGTACGACTGCACTCAGGGAGAAATAACCATCGACGGCGTGAATATCAAGGACATCACCCAGAAATGTCTGCGCTCTCAGATAGGCGTTGTGCTGCAGGAGACCTTCCTGTTTGACGGAAATATCCTTGATAATATCTCCTACGCAAAGCCCGACGCCACCTTTGAGGAGGTCGTGAGAGCGGCGAAGATCGCCAATGCACATGATTTCATCACCAAGCTGCCCGACGGCTATAATACCCGCGTGGGAAACAAGGGCTATCAGCTTTCGGGCGGAGAGCGTCAGCGTATCGCCATTGCGAGGGCTATCCTTCACGACCCGAAGATAATAATCCTTGACGAGGCGACATCCGCGCTGGACACCCAGACGGAAAAGCAGATACAGGAGGCGCTGGGCAGACTTATCAAGGGACGTACCACCATTGCCATAGCGCATCGTCTTTCTACACTCAGCAGCGCAGACAGACTGCTTGTGCTGGACAAGGGACGGCTTGCGGAGTTCGGCACTCATAACGAGCTTATGAAGCAGAAGGGCGTATATTACAAGCTGGTAATGGCACAGCGGCAGACCACGAAGATGAAAGCCGCAGTCACCACTGCGGAAAACTGATAAAGAGGGCGGCACTTCACTGAATGAGCCGCCCATTTTTAAAACGGAGGAAAAACATATGGAAAAGCTTACAGCTAAGACCGAACAGATAATGAATGACCGCTTCGGCTGTGATAATGTGATAGCCCTTGCGACTGCGGAGGATAATATCCCCTATGTCCGCGGAGTTAACGCATATTATGAAAAGGGTGCATTTTATATCATCACCTATGCGCTCTCGGACAAGATGGTGCAGATAGGGAAAAATCCCATAGCTGCGGTATCGGGTGAGTGGTTCACCGCTCACGGACGGGCTGAAAGCATGGGATATATCGGCAGTGAGGATAACGCCGATATCGCCGATAAGCTGAAAGCTGTTTTCGGGGAGTGGATAGACAACGGTCATGT
Organism: Oscillospiraceae bacterium; assembly: GCA_051882725.1. Taxonomy (GTDB): domain Bacteria; phylum Bacillota; class Clostridia; order Oscillospirales; family Ruminococcaceae; genus RGIG4694. Next base: position 2,424 of record JBJESJ010000100.1, on the reverse strand, counting down.
GGATTTCTCCGACGAGAACACCATAATTCTCCGTGTGAAGCTTACTGACGGAGTATTGTTTGCAGACGGCGTGCGGTATGATATTGATTTTGAGAACAGCTTCTGATATTCTCTTGAAATAATTGAAATGCTGTGATATAATATGGAAAAGCCTGTGGGGCACTCTGCCCGGGTATATCTGTAAAGAATGCAGAACAATGATACTTGATTACAGCAAATATGTTGATGAAGAGTGGTAATTGTTTGAGGACGGTACTGAAATAATAAAGAAAATCCGGGGCGGGTCATCTGCCCGATAAATCGGAATTTAGAGGTGAAAGAATGAAACCCTTTTCATATTATGATAATCAAGCGATGGAAACGTGGTGGGAGCCAGCTCATGAAAAGAATCCCAATTATTTTGGAAATGCAAGAGTAATTGTATTCGCTCCAGACGAGAGTGACCTCCATGAACTAACTTTATTTTGTATAAGAGTATTAGACCATAATGGAGCATGGGATTTTAAAATTGAGCATATTGATAATGCAGAACAAAATATCATTACTTTCAAATATAATAGAACAATTACTGCGTTAAATGCTATTTCTAAAATTCGTTCTCATTGCGTCCACTCCATAAAATGGGAGTTTATTGATTGACAAATTCCCATTTATTGGGCAGACCATATCCGCATGATGTATCAAAAATTCCCGAAGGATAATCCTTGACAACAACAAAACAATATGCTATAATATAACGAGTGGGGAGCTTGCGCAAGGCAGGCTGAGAGGAAGCAGCGCTTCGACCCGTAACCTGATTCGGATAATGCCGACGTAGGGACATTATATTATGGCATGTTCCTGCGCAGGTTTGTTTGATCTGCGCATTTTTATTTTATATGGAGGTATAGCAATGAGAGAATACAAAACACAGATGGAAGCGGCTAAAAAGGGAATAATCACTCCCGAAATGAAGACCGTTGCCGAAAAGGAATACAAGACCCCCGAGGAGATCCGTGACCTTGTTGCCTGCGGACAGGTGGCTATCCCCGCAAACATCAATCATACGTCCCTTTCCGCCGAGGGAATAGGCGGCGGGCTCCGCACCAAGATAAACGTAAACCTCGGCATCTCCGGCGACTGCAAGGATTACGCCATGGAAATGGAAAAGGTCGACATGGCGATAAAATTCGGCGCGGAAGCTATCATGGATCTGTCCAACTACGGCAAGACCAACACCTTCCGCAGAGAGCTTATCGCAAAGTCTCCCGCAATGATAGGCACAGTGCCCATGTATGACGCTATCGGATATCTTGAAAAGGATCTCCTTGAAATAACCGCCGAGGATTTCCTCCGTGTTGTAAGAGCACATGCGGAGGAGGGCGTGGACTTCATGACTATCCACGCAGGCATCAACCGCCGTGCAGTGGAGGCTTTCCGCCGCGAGGGCAGAAAGATGAATATCGTTTCCAGAGGCGGTTCACTGCTTTTCGCATGGATGGCTATGACAGGCAATGAGAATCCCTTCTACGAATATTATGATGAGGTACTTGAAATTCTCCGTGAATACGACGTTACCATCAGCTTAGGCGACGCGCTCCGTCCCGGCTGTATCGACGACAGCACCGACGCAGGACAGATATCAGAGCTTATCGAGCTCGGTGACCTGACAAAGCGTGCATGGGACAAGGACGTTCAGGTCATGGTAGAGGGACCCGGACATATGGCGATGAATGAGATCGCCGCAAATATGCAGCTCCAGAAGAGACTTTGCCACAATGCGCCTTTCTATGTGCTTGGTCCTCTCGTAACGGATATAGCTCCCGGCTACGACCATATCACCTCCGCTATCGGCGGAGCTATCGCAGCTGCAAGCGGAGCGGATTTCCTCTGTTATGTAACACCTGCGGAGCATCTCCGTCTGCCCGATGTAAACGACGTTAAGGAAGGAATCATGGCAAGCAAGATAGCAGCTCATGCGGCAGATATCGCAAAGGGCGTGCCCCATGCAAGAGACCTTGACAATAAAATGGCAGAAGCCCGTCACAAGGTTGACTGGGATGAGATGTTCAAGATATGCATCGACCCCGACAAGGCGAAGGCTTACTTTGATTCCACTCCCCCCGAGGACAGACATACCTGCTCGATGTGCGGCAAGATGTGCGCGGTCCGCACCACAAACATGATCTTAGAGGGCAAGGAAGTCAAGTTCTGCACGGAAAAGTAATATGAACGGTAAATATTTGTTATTATACGCCATCACCGACAGCCGATATACCGATTCCTTTGAGGAGTCGGTAGAAGCGGCTGTCCGCGGCGGTGCGACGATGATACAGCTTCGGGAGAAAAACCTCTCCCGAGACGCACTGCTGAAACGTGCGATAAGCACAAAGGAAATATGTCATAAATACGGCGTTCCGCTGATAATCAACGACAGCGTGGAGA
>JBJESJ010000099.1:0-35242 GCA_051882725.1 Oscillospiraceae bacterium | reverse complement strand
TCCATACTTTAATTATACAGCATTCAAAAGAAAATTGCAAGCAGATATCGCTGTTTTTTTAACAAAAAATAAACTCCACAAAAAAGAGTATCATTTTTTGTGATAATATTCAAAACCCTGCGGATAATTTCAGATATTGAAATTATCTATTGCATTTTCGGACGGAATATGATATAATTATATAGTATTTACAAAATATCTGTTTTTACATATCGGCATATAATATAGTATATACCGCATTACTTTTGAAATATACTGCGAAAGGAAGGTTAGTGTGAAGCAGTCTTTGACAGATATGTTCAGGGAGGAGATAGCGTCGGTGAAGCGGCGCGACCCTGCCGCAAGAAATGCGTTTGAGATCGTTCTTACCTATTCGGGACTTCATGCGGTGCTTGCATACCGTGTCTCTCATAAATTATATACAAAAAAGCTTTTCACCTTGGCAAGGATAGTTTCCCAGCTGGCAAGATTTTTCACGGGTATCGAGATACATCCGGGCGCCAAGATCGGAAAGGGACTGTTCATAGATCACGGAATGGGAGTTGTTATCGGAGAGACCACCGAGATAGGCGATAACTGTCTGCTCTATCAGGGAGTCACCCTCGGAGGAACAGGTAAGGATAAGGGAAAGCGTCATCCTACGCTGGGAAACAACGTCATGGTAGGTGCTGGCGCGAAGGTGCTGGGACCCATAACCATCGGAGATAACGTAAAGGTCGCCGCAAATGCGGTGGTCCTGAATAATATCCCCGCCGACTGTACCGCAGTGGGAGTTCCCGCAAGAGTTGTCCGCAGAAAGGGCAAGCGGGTGAATGCCTGCGACGAGCTGGATCAGATACACATTCCCGATCCCGTTGCACAGGAGCTGTGCAGACAGCTGGTAAAGATTAACGATCTGGAAAAACGCGTTAAAAATCTGGAAAAATAAAGGAAAGGATAATATATATGAAGCTTTACAATTCGCTCTCTCACGAGAAGGAGGATTTTATCCCCCGCACCGAAGGAAAGGTCAGCATGTATACCTGCGGTCCGACGGTATATCATTTTGCGCATATCGGAAATCTGCGCAGCTATATCATGGAGGACGTTCTGGAAAAATATCTCCGCTTTACGGGACTTGACGTTCACCGCGTCATGAACATCACCGATGTGGGACATCTCACAAGCGACGGCGATACGGGCGATGATAAAATGCTCAAGGGCGCAAAGCGCGAGCACAAGACCGTTATGGAGATAGCGGATTTTTACACAAAGGCATTCTTTGCGGACTGCGCAAAGCTCAATATCAAGACTCCCGACACCGTACAGCCTGCCACGGGCTGCATTGACGACTTCATCAAGGTCATTTCTTCGCTTATTGAAAACGGCTATGCATATCAGGCGGGAGGAAACATCTACTTTGACACCTCGAAGCTGGATAAATATTACGTTTTCGGCGATATTTCCGAGGAAGACCTCGAAGTAGGCGTCCGCGAAGGCGTCGAAGAGGACGGCAACAAGCGCAACAAGGCGGATTTCGTGCTGTGGTTCACCAAATCGAAGTTCGACGATCAGGAGCTTAAGTGGGACAGTCCGTGGGGAGTGGGCTATCCGGGCTGGCATATTGAGTGCTCCTGCATTTCCATGAAGTATCTGGGCGAGTATCTCGATCTCCACTGCGGAGGTATCGACAACGCATTCCCTCACCACACCAATGAGATAGCCCAGAGCGAATCCTATCTGGGACATAAGTGGTGCAATTACTGGTTCCATGTGCATCATCTGAACACCGAAGGAGGCAAGATGAGCAAATCCAAGGGTGAATTCCTGACGGTATCGCTTCTTGAGGAAAAGGGCTACGACCCCATTGTTTACCGCATGTTCTGCCTGAGCTCCCACTACAGAAAATCGCTGATGTTCTCCTACGATAACCTTGACAACACTGCTATCACCTATAAGAAGCTTATCGCAAGGATCGCCGCGATAAAGGACGAGGGCGATATCGACAAGGCAGAGTATGACAGACTGTACAAGGGTTTCACCGACGCCATGGATAACGACCTGAACACTGCACAGGCGCTGACCGCGCTGTACGACGTGCTCAAGTCGGAGGCAAGCGGAAAGACGAAGCTTGCCCTTATCGGAGAATTCGACAAGGTGCTTTCGCTGAACCTGATAGCCGCTGCGGAAAAGCTCAGGGCAAGTGAAAGCGTGCAGGAGGATATCCCCGCAGAAATAGCGGAGCTTATCGAGCAGAGAAAGGCTGCAAGAAAGGCAAAGGATTTCGCCCTTGCGGACAGCATACGCGATAAGATATCCGAAATGGGCTATATCGTGGAGGAGACACGTCAGGGCACCAAGGTCACAAAGAAATAAGTAATAGAAAACAGCCGCCTGTTCCCATATCGGAGCAGGCGGATTTTCGTTTAAAAGTAGCAAATGCCCATAAAAATCATATGATAATATAAAGTCCCGAATTATTGATAAAGGAGTTTTTGTATGAACAGATCATGTGAATGTGAAGGCAGGGAGCTGTTTGCAAAAATGCGGCTGCTGTGGTCTCAGCATGTATACAGGACGCGTTTTTTCATAATCAGCACGGCAGAGTGCCTCGACGATCTGAAGTGCGTAACCGACTGGCTCATGGAGAATCCCTGTGATTTTGCCGAAGCGCTGAAGCAGTTCTGCACCGACGAGGAAGCGGAGAAATTCTGTAAGCTGATGACGGAACATCTGCAGATCGCAGGCGAGCTTATAAACGCAGATATGGAAAAGGACATATGCAAAGCCGACAAGCTGCGCAGAAAATGGTATAATAACGCAGACGAGATCGCCGCATTTTTATGCTGTCTCGACCAATGCCATAACGAACAGCAGTGGCGCACAATGATGCGGAATCATCTGCGGATGACCGAAAGGGAAGCGGCGCTGCGGATGTCGAAGGAATACTGCAGCGACATAATGATGTTCAATTCCGTGGAGAAGGGCGCACTTGAAATGGCTGACTGCATGGCAGAAGGACTTTTCCGCCGTTTCTGCTGCAAATAGTACCTAAAAAAATCGGTCTGCCGTATACATGGACGGCAGACCGATTAACATATCGTTAGTGGCTTGTTATGACTGCGCGGGTGCAGGAGCCGCATTTTCGGGGAGCTGCTCCGTTTTTTCGCCGTCGGAGCCGTCATCCTTATCGCCCTTGAAAAGCAGCTTCAGAATAATGGGAGTTGCAATGGACGAGCAGATAATGAGCAGGATAACAGCTGCAAAGTATTTCTGATCTACAAGACCGATAGCCAGACCCTTTGATGCCACGATAAGAGCGACCTCGCCGCGTGTCATCATGCCGACGCCGATCTTAAGGCTGTCTCTGAAATTGAACTTTGCGAGCTTAGCAATGGTGCCGCAGCCGACTACCTTTGTAGCAAGCGCAACGACTACGAACAGAAGTGAGAAGATAAGTATATCGGATGTCATGTTGTCGAACTGTGTTTTCAGACCGATGCTTACAAAGAAGATAGGTCCGAATATCATGTAGGAATTGATGTCCATCTTCTCGGCAACATAATCGCTGTCCTTAAGGCTGCAGAGAATTATACCTGCCGCATATGCGCCTGTGATATCTGCGATGCCGAAGAACTTTTCCGCGCAGTATGCCATGAACATGGCAAACGCAAGTCCGAGAATGGGGAGACGTCTGTGATGTGAATATTTTCTGTTGAGAAGCTTGAAGATGTTGTAGATGATGATGCCGAGGACAATGGTGAATACAAAGAAGAGTACAACATCGATGCATACACGTCCGATGCCCTTTGTTTCATCTCCGCCGCCTGCGCCCGAAAGGCTCATAACGAAGGTGAGCACTACTATTCCGATAACGTCGTCGATGATAGCGGAGCTGAGGATTATCTGACCGACCTTTGATTTAAGCTTGCCAAGCTCTTTGAGGACCTGCACGGAAATTCCCACAGATGTTGCAGTCATTATCGTGCCGATGAACATAGCCTCGAAGAATTCCTTTGAGCCCGCCGAAGGGATAGCTCCGTAATAGAAGAACGAGAACAGCAGAAATCCGCCGAGAAGCGGGATAAACACGCCCACGCATGCAATTATCAGCGAGAGCAGACCTGTGTTCAGAAGCTCTTTGAGGTTTGTTTCAAGTCCTGCGGAAAACATGATGAGCATTACGCCGATCTCCGCCAGATATGCGATCGCGCTGTTATTGTCGTTGAGGTTGACAAGTCCGAGGATAGACGGACCGATAAGCAGTCCGGCGATTATCTGACCTACGACCTGCGGCGCTTTCAGCTTTCTTGCCAGAAGTCCGAAAACTTCCGCCGCGAAGATCACGATGGCAAGATCCTTGAAAATAAGATAGGTTTCCATATACTTTCCCCTTTTCTCAATTTTTATGTAATAGTATAGATGAAAGTTTTTAACATAATATGAACAAACTGCAAGATTAATTAGACGTTTCGATTTTTTGTATTGAATTATAGTATTTGTCGAAAAAGTTGATAAAAAATTGTGCAGAATCATGGCTGCTTTCGGGTATGTCATCGGCAGCTGCTTCATATATATATTATGCAGAAAATTCGGCATGTGCAGTGGATTTTCCGCAGACCGGCATTATCATTATTTCTATATAAGGAAAGGGGCGGCAGTATATGTTTGAGTATCTTCCCGAGGAAGGAAACGAAGCATGCGAATATAAGGAAAAAAAAGACAAAAAGCCGCTGCTTGTAAAGCTTGCGGTATTTCGTCTGGCAGCAGCAATTGCGATTCTTGCGGCCATGCTGCTTTTCAGGGCGGTATGTCCGCAGGGCTCGGAGAAGCTGTCGGAGGAATTCCGCTCCTCCGCAGGAGATGCGTCCCAAGCCGATGAACTGATATCCGAAGCGGCGCAGTGGTTCATGGGATTTATAGAGCGGCTCCCGTCGGACCGTGGGGACTGAAATGATAGAGCTTCGTTTCTACGGCGTGCGTATAAGGGTCTGCTTCGGATTTCTGTTCATCAACGCGCTCATGACCTTTGTTTCGGGCAATATTTCAATTCTTGCCCTATGTGCCTGTCTGCTCCATGAGCTGGGGCATATGGCTGTCATGAAGCTGTTCGGGCAGAAAATATACTCCGTGACCTTTTATGGCGCAGGAGTGAAAATATCCCCGAAAAAGGGGACTATACTGTCAAAATGGCGTGAAGCGGCAGTCCTTTGCGCAGGCTGCGGAGTAAATGCGCTGCTGTTCCTGCTGTTCGGGTGTTCGCCCTTCGGACTGATAAACCTTTTCCTCTGCCTGTTCAATATGCTCCCCGCAGGCGGGCTTGACGGGGGACGTATCCTTAGGCTTTTTCTTGAAGAAACGGATAAATTCAGCCTGCGGACGGCGACTTGCATCTGCCGTGCCGCAGGCTGTATCACTGCAGTGCTGCTGCCATTTGCAGCATACTCTGCGGGTATCCGCAACGTCACAGTATTCGCAGCTGCGGCGTTTATGCTGATATCGGCGCTGACCCAGTGAGCTTACACTATCTGGAACAGGAAAAATTTCAGATAATTCGTCTCCTCGGCGCAGGAAAGTATCGGGTGGTCGGCGCACTGCTGACGGAACTCTATCTGCCGCAGGGAGACTCCCGCAGCATGAGCTGCATTGTCCAGCATTTCGCGGAAAAGCTGCTCGGTCATAAAATGTGAGCAGGAGCAGGTGGCAAGATAGCCTCCTCTCGGCAGCAGCCGCATAGCGAGTGTGTTCAGCTCCAGATAGCCGTTTTTCGCGTTGCCGACGGTTTTTCTGGACTTTGTAAAGGCGGGCGGGTCGAGGATGATATAGTCGTAGGAGCGGTCGTGGGCTTCAAGTTTTGACTGCAGGAACTCGAAAACGTCCGCAGTTTCAAAGGATATCCTGTCGGAAAGAGCGTTAAGCTCAGCATTGGCGCGGGCGTTGGCGACAGCCGAAGCGGATACGTCCACTGCAGTAACGTGGGCAGCCCCGCCCTTAGCGGCGTTCAGCGCAAAAGAGCCCGTGTGAGTGCAGCAGTCCATGACCTTTCTTCCGGCAGCGATGGAAGCCGCAGCTGCGCGGTTTCTCTTCTGGTCTAGGAAGAAGCCTGTTTTCTGTCCGTTTTCCACGTCCACGCTGTAGATTATGCCGTTTTCGGTTATCCTTGTCACTGCGGACGGCGGATTCTCCCCCCTGTACCAGTACCAGCCCTTTTCCTCCTTCATGCCTTCGAGAGTGCGTATCTTCACGTCGTTTCGGAGAAAAATGCCTTTTATGTACTGACCGTCCTCGTCCAGTACGTCAAGGAGCGCGCGGAGGATAACGTCCCTGTTCTTTTCGATGCCGAGGGAAAGTATCTGCACGGAAAGCAGGTCGGAGAACCTGTCAACGGTAAGACCGGGGAAGAAGTCCGCTTCACCGAAGATAAGCCGGCAGCAGGAAAGCTCATCGGGCGTCATGACGGTCTTTCTGTAGTCGTAAGAATATTTTACCCGTCTGCGCCAGAATGCGTCGTCGAAGGTATCGTTTGCGTTGCGGGATATTATCCTGACGCGGATCTTTGAAGCAGAGTTGTAAAAGCCCGTTCCGACGAAGCGGTTCTTTTCGGTGACGATATCGACGAGAGAGCCGTCTTCGGGGGTATTGTCAACGGAGACTATCTCGTTGTCGTATATCCACGGGTGACCCGATGATATGCGCTTTCTGCATTTGTCAGAGATGACTGCACAGGGGAATTTTCTTGCATGATCCATAGCTGTTTTTCCTTTCAGATTTATGAAATTTAAATATATAAAATGATTTCATTTTTATCATTATAATATATTTTGCTGTATTTTTCAAGAAATATTGCATTTTTATTTTTTTTGTGATATAATTAATCAGTAAAAACAGATTTTATGGACAATACAGGCAAAAGATGCCTGATTTTTACATTTCGGAGATAATCGGAAAATGGAAAAAGATCGAAAAAGTAAAATTTCCCTGCTTTCATATTCCCAGAAGCTTGTGGTGGGATTTGCGGTAATAATCGCCGTAGGCACAGTGCTGCTTATGCTCCCTGTTTCCACCAAGGAGGGCGAAAGCACGTCCTTTGTCAATGCACTTTTCACATCGACCTCCGCCGCATGTGTTACAGGTCTTGCTACATATGACACATTTGCTCACTGGACAAGATTCGGTCAGATAGTGATACTTCTGCTGATACAGCTGGGCGGTTTAGGCTTCATGTCCTTTGCGGTCATCGGCGCTATTCTCACCAAGCGCAAGATAAGCCTGAAGCAGCGCGAACTCATGCAGGAGGCGATCAACGTAAATCAGCTGGGCGGGATAGTTCGGCTGTTCAAGATAATCCTTAAGGGCACTGTCATATGCGAGTGCGCGGGAGCGCTGCTGCTGTCGGTACGCTTCATTCCCAAGCTGGGAGTAGGCGAGGGGATATATTACGCGTTGTTCCATTCGATATCTGCGTTCTGCAATGCGGGCTTCGACCTTATGGGCAGATATGAGGAATACTCCTCCTTCACGTCCTTTGTGGACGACCCGTATGTGAATATCGTCATAATGCTGCTGATAATCATAGGCGGCATAGGCTTTTACGTCTGGGACGATATCCTTAAAAATCGCTTCAGATTCAAAAAATTCAGTCTCCATACGAAGATCGTTCTGATAACCACGGCAGTAATCATATTTTTCCCTGCAGTGCTGTTTTTCTGCTTTGAGAGAACTCATGCTTTCAGCGGGCTTGGCATCGGAGATTCGGTGATAGCTTCATTTTTTCAGTCGGTCACCTTAAGGACCGCGGGCTTTAATACGGTCGATCAGTCGGAGCTGTCGGGCTCATCGCTGCTGCTTTGCAATATACTTATGCTGATAGGCGGCTCGCCAGGGTCCACAGCGGGCGGTATCAAGACCACCACTATCGCGGTGCTTTTCCTGTCCACGCTGTCTGAGCTCCGCAACCATAAATCGGTGACAGTTTTCGAGCGCCGTCTTGAGGACGACCTGTTAAGACGGGTAATTGCCATACTTTTCGTATACTGTGCAATGGAGTTCGCGGGGACGATGGCAATAAGCCAGCTTGAAAATATGCCTGTGGAGTACGCCTCCTTCGGAGTGTTCTCCGCGGTGAGCACTGTGGGACTTTTCATAGGAACGGTAGGCTCGCTTTGCACTGCTTCCCGCGTGATACTGATATTCCTGATGTTTTTCGGAAGGATAGGCGGACTTTCAATGGCAATGGCGTTTACAAAGCCGTATATCAATCCGCCTGTGCAGTATCCTGCGGAGAAAATATCCGTGGGCTGACGAACACAGCTTAATAGGATAATCAAGTGTTCCCATCCGTATCGTGCGGAGAATGGAGGATATGTATGAAATCAGTTTTAGTTATCGGAGTAGGAGTTTTCGGTTATTTCGCCGCTCTCAAGTATATGGAAGAGGGCAACGAGGTAATGTGCATCGACAAGCGGGAGGATAAGATAACCTCCGTTGCGGGAAAGGTGACCTCGGTGCAGATAGGCGACTGTACGGATATCAACGTCCTGAACAGCATCGGCGTCAACAATTTCGATATCGTGCTTGTGGCAGTGAGCGCGGATTTTCAGGCTTCACTGGAGATAACCTCCCTTGTCAGCGAACTGGGGGCAAACTATATCATCTCAAAGGCGGACAAGAATATACAGGAGAAATTCCTTCTGCGAAACGGAGCGGATTCGGTAGTGTACCCCAACCGTGAAATGGCGAATCAGCTTGCGGTCAGGACCTCCACCAGCAGCAATATCTTCGATTCCGTGGAGCTCAGCTCCGAGTATTCCATATTTGAGACAACGGTTCCTCAGTCATGGGTGGGCAAGTCTATCATGAAGCTCAATATCCGCAGAAAGTATCATCTGAACGTACTGGGCATAAAGAAGAACGGCATCCTTCTGCCCATGCCCGATGTTGACTATGAGTTTTCCGAAAACGAGCATGTCATGCTTCTGGGCACAAAAAAGGATATCTCTAAGATATTATAGGATCTGCGGCGAATCATCGCCGTTTTTTCGTGTTTCCCCAAAACTAATTAACCAAGTTAAATAATTGATATAGAAATGGTGAAAATTCTGTGAAAATAATTGACACGGTTAAATAATTGGTATATAATTTAACAAAATACAGACGGAAAGGAAGTATTCCGTCAAAAACTGTGAAAGGAAATAAAGTAATGCTTGAGCTTAAAGAAATCGTCAAGGATTATGAAACGGGCGGCGAGGTCGTTCATGCCCTTCGTGGGATAAACATCAAGTTCCGCGACAGCGAATTTGTGTCTATTCTGGGTCCGTCGGGCTGCGGAAAGACCACCACTCTGAACATAATCGGAGGACTTGACCGCTTTACCGACGGTGACCTTATCATCAACGGCAGGTCCACAAAGGATTATAACGACCGCGACTGGGATACATACCGCAATCATTCCATCGGCTTCGTATTCCAGAATTACAATCTTATCCCTCACCAGACGGTGCTTTCCAACGTGGAGCTGGCGCTGACGCTTTCGGGCGTGCCTAAGGCGGAGCGCAGACAGCGCGCAAAGGAAGCTCTCGAAAAGGTGGGACTGGGCGATCAGCTCAATAAAAAGCCCAGCCAGATGTCGGGCGGTCAGATGCAGAGAGTCGCCATAGCACGAGCTCTCGTAAACGATCCGGATATCCTCCTTGCCGACGAGCCCACGGGCGCTCTCGATACCGAGACCAGCGTCCAGATAATGGAGATACTCAAGGAAATATCCAAGGACAAGCTCATCATTATGGTAACGCATAACCCCGAGCTTGCCGAGCGTTACTCCACAAGAATAATCCGCTTCATCGACGGAAAGATGACGGGAGACACGAATCCCTTCGACGGGGAGTATGTCCCCGAGGAAAAGTCAGCGCAGGATAAGAATAAGACCAAAAAGACTACCATGTCCTTCGGAACGGCGCTATCCCTCAGCACCAACAACCTTATGACCAAAAAGGGAAGAACCCTCCTCACAGCCTTTGCGGGAAGCATCGGCATCATCGGCATTGCACTTATCCTTTCCATATCAAACGGCATACAGCTCTATATCAACCGTGTGCAGGAGGATACCCTTTCGTCCTATCCGCTGACTATTCAGGAAGAGACTGCGGATATGAGCGCTATGATGGAAAGCATGGCGGATAAGCATGAGGGCGAAATGGATCATCCGCTGGACAAGATATATTCCTTTAATATAATGAACAGCCTGATGAACACCATGTCCGAGAAGATACAGACAAATAATCTGTCCGATTTCAAGGCATATCTTGAGGACGAAAGCAACGGTCTGGACGAGTATATCAGCGCTGTACAGTACACATACAATGTTCCGCTGAATATCTACAAGAGAGATACATCCGACGGCACCGTGCAGGTAAATCCCAGCAAGATGTTCCAGACAGTTGCATCAGGCTATGAAGCGGTAGGCGTTACCGATCAGGCTCTTATGACCCAGATGGGCAATATGTCGGGCATGAACGTGTGGTCGGAAATGCTGGATAACGATATTCTGCTGCAGTCCCAGTACGATGTTGTGGCAGGTGAGTGGGCAGATGAATACAACGAGGTAATGCTGGTTGTGAACTCCAGAAACGAGATCACCGACTACGCTCTCTATTCGCTGGGCATACTCGATCAGGAAGAGCTTGCCGATATCATGGTGAACATCACCGGCGGCGGCACTATCGAGGAAAAGGAGCAGACCTCATATACCTATGACGAAATACTGGATCTTTCCTTCAGCCTCGTGCTCCCCACAGATTACTATAAGTACGACGAGGAAAAAGGCACATGGGAGGATATGTCCGAGGACGAGGACTTCATGAAGGAACTCGTGGAAAACGCTCCCGAAATAAAGGTCGCCGGAATAATCCGTCCCAATGAGGAAGCTGTTGCGACAGCTATCAGCGGTTCGGTCGGATATACTCATGAGCTTTCCGAGTATGTGGTGAACGAAATTAACAACAGCGATATCGTAAAGCAGCAGAAGGAAAATCCCGATGTTGACGTGTTTACCGGAATTGAATTCTCCACGGGCGAGGAAGAGGATACAGAGCCCGAATATACAATGGAGGATATCATGGCATATGTGGCGACTCTTCCCGAGGAGCAGCAGGCGCAGATGCAGATGTACTCGGGCATGATGACCGAGGAACAGATGATAGAGATGTTCGCCGAGTTCATGACTCCTCCCACCACCGATGCCACCTATGACGGCAATATGGAAAAGCTTAGCGTGACATCTCTTGACACTCCCGCGTCTATCAATATTTACGCTGCAACCTTTGCAGATAAGGACAATATTACCGCTGCTATCGAAGAGTACAACGACAGAGCGGAAGCAGAGGGCAGGGAAGAGGACGTTATCAACTTCACCGACTATGTAGGACTTATCATGTCCTCGGTAACGACCATCATCAACGCTATATCCTATGTGCTTATCGCATTTGTAAGCATTTCGCTGATAGTTTCCTCGATTATGATAGGCATCATCACCTACATTTCAGTTCTGGAAAGAACAAAGGAGATCGGTATCCTGCGAAGCATAGGCGCAAGCAAGAAGGATATCTCCCGTGTATTCAATGCGGAAACGCTGCTTGTAGGCTTCTCCGCAGGCGCACTGGGAATAATCGTCACTCTTCTGCTGAATATCCCGATAAACATCATAATCAAAGACCTGACGGACATTTCGGATATAGCACATCTTCCTGCAGCAGCGGGAGTGATACTTGTTCTGATAAGTATGTTCCTGACGGTGATAGCAGGACTTATCCCGTCGCGTATCGCCGCAAAGAAGGATCCCGTTATAGCCCTCCGTTCGGAGTAAAAACAGATTATTTTCCTGAAAACGAATCGTATTTTGCGGTTCGTTTTCTTTGTTTATTATGCACATTAATTGAATAATTCAAAAAGAAAGCTATATTGATTTTGTCAATAAAGAATTAGAAAATCCGAAAAAACTTGACAAATTCAAAACTGCGTGATAAAATTTAACTTGTATGCAAAAAATACCGAATTTATTTCGTTTCTGTTAATATAACTTCACGGAGGAAATTTTAATGACTGTAATACCTTTTTTTGAATATACGCTGTATGAAATGTGCCATTATTTTCTGATATGGTCCTTTATCGGCTGGGTGATAGAGATAGTTGACATGACCTTTGAAACTGGAGAATATCAGAACCGCGGCTTTCTGAATATGCCTATCTGTCCAATATACGGAGTAGGAGTTCTGCTGATAGTTGCGATACTTCGTCCGATGAAAGGGACGGTTTTGCCGCTGTTCATCTGTTCAACTGTCATATGCACCGGCATCGAGCTTGCCGTGGGACTGCTTATGGAGGCGATCTTTCACAGCAGATGGTGGGATTATTCCCATATGTTCTTCAATTACAAGGGACTTATCTGCCTCAGAAACTCGCTGTTTTTCGGCTTTGGCTGCGTTATCATGATGAACACCGTTCAGCCTTTCTTTGAAAAGACTGTACATATGATACCCATAAATGTGGGGATAGGGATAATCCTCGTAATGGCGGTGCTTATCGCGATCGACCTTGTTGCTTCGGTAAAGGCTGTGAAGAATCTGAACGACAAGCTCAGACAGCTGGACGCGATCAGCAGTAAAATGCTGTCGCTGTCGCAGAAAATAGGCGGAGTCCTTGCGGACGGAACTATCAATGTCAGGGAAAATTACGACAAGATCAAGCAGAAGACCGAGGACGCTGCCGAAAAGATCAGCAATAAGATAGAGGAAGCGAAAAATTCCCGTGAAGAGACGGAGGAACAGGACCCCAAGGAGGAATACTCCATGCTCCGCGAAAAGTATGAAAAGCTCCTCGATGAAAAAAGCTCCGCATATCGTCTTATCAGGGCGTTTCCAACTATCAGGAACAAGAGATACGATAAGCCTCTGGAGGACCTGAAAAAGCATGTTAACCCCGATTCTGCAGAACATTTCGAGCTGCGTCTGGACGAGGTCAAGCGGAAAAGAGAGCGTAATCATAAATAATGTGCTTTTCAGAGAAAATGACATTATCTCCAATATTTTTCACCAATTTGAAAATAATTTGTAATATAGCGATAAATTAAATGTAAACTTTTATTTTTTGTTGACATATGAACATGAATGTGATATAATAATATCAATTAATGAGATATGTATCTCCTTTAAGTTGATCCAGAGAGGTCGGCAAGGTGATTTTGTGCGCTGCTTCGGCGAAATCTTAAGCTTGAAGTATGACTATATGAAATTATGACCTGCCGCTTTGACGGCAGGTTTTTTTGTTGAACGGAGGTGCCGTATGGTCCGGAAAGCGGTAATAATGGACGAAAATCAGATAAAGAGAGCCGTTGCGCGCATTTCCTATGAGATAGCGGAGCGGAACAGAGGAACGGAAAATCTCGTCCTTATAGGGATAATGTCCCGCGGAGTATATATCGCCGAACGGATAGCCGCAAAGCTCAAAGAGCTGGAGGGTTATCCCGAAAGGGTGGGCGTGCTTGATATCACGTCATTCCGCGACGATGACAAGAATATCCCCGACAGCGATAAGACCGATATACCCTTTGATATAAAGGATAAAAGCGTTGTCCTCGTGGACGATGTAATGTTCACAGGAAGATCCTGCAGGGCTGCTATCGACGCAGTTATGAGCAGAGGACGCCCTAAGAATATCCAGCTTGCCGTACTTGTGGACAGGGGACACCGTGAACTCCCTTTAAGACCCGATTATGTAGGAAAGAACGTACCTACGTCACGGGATGAGTCGGTACAGGTAATGGTCAGGGAGATAGACGGCTGCGATATGGCAGTCATTCTTGAATAGGAGGAAAGTATGTCAGATATTCTGATAAAAAACGTAAGAGCCGTTGACGAGAGCACCGACAGAGTATGCGATATTCTCATTGAAAACGGGATCATCGCTGAGATAGGCGAAAGGATAGACAAGCCTGCCGACAGAATTATCGACGGCACGGGAAAAGTCGTCATGCCTGCGCTGTTTGATATGCATGTTCATCTGCGGGACCCGGGCTTTACTCACAAGGAGGATGTAGTAACAGGCTGTGCTTCAGCAGCTGCGGGAGGATTTACGGGCGTGGTATGCATGCCCAACACAAAGCCTGCTTCGGATAACAGGGAAGTGTTTGACTATATCCGTGAAAAGGCTGCTCCCACGGGAGTTGAGGTCTATCCTGCAGGCTGTATCACCAAGGGCATGCAGGGCGGCGAGCTCGCTGACTTTGATGAGTACGTCTCCGCAGGGATAAGGGTCATCTCCGATGACGGCAGACCCGTTGAAACAGCAGAGCTCATGCGAAAGGCTCTGGAGCTCACCAACACAAACGGACTTCTCGCTGCTTCCCACTGTGAAGACCTGTCCATTATAAACGGCGGAATCATCAATAAGGGCAAGGTTTCCGATCAGCTGGGCGTAAAGGGCATGGATCGCGCCTCCGAGGACAGCATCACTGCAAGAGAAATAGCTCTTGCAATGTCCTGCAATGCGCGTATCCACATCTGTCACGTATCTACCGAGGGCAGCATCAGCATGATAAGAGACGCCAAAAAAGCAGGCGTCCGTGTGACCTGCGAAACTGCTCCTCATTATTTCACATACACCGATGAAAAACTGCTCTCCCGCGACGCAGATTACAGAATGAATCCTCCGCTGCGTGAAGAACGGGACAGGATAGCTGTGTTAAACGGCGTTATCGACGGAACGGTGGACTGCATAGTCACCGACCACGCTCCCCATACTGCCGAGGAAAAGAGTGATTTCCTGAAAGCGCCCAACGGAGTGGTGGGACTTGAGACCTCACTGGCGGCGACGCTTACCGCGCTGTATCATACAGGAAAGCTGCCTCTTAACAAAGTAGTATCCATAATGTCGGCAAATCCACGCAGGATACTGGGACTTGCTCCCATTAATCTGAAGGCGGGAAGCACCGCAGACCTTATCCTCACGGATATCGACAGAGAATGGACGGTGATCCCCGGAGAGCTTCACTCAAAGTCGAAAAACAGCGTATTCAAGGGTGAAAAGCTCCGCGGCAAAAATATAATGACAATATCTAAGGGCAGAATTATCTTTGAAAGCAAATAATTTTATATAGAATGGAGTGCTGTAAATGTCATTTGACAGAATGATCAGAAAGATCATCGAGATGAAAAACCCCACGGTGGTGGGACTTGACCCCAAGCTGGATTACGTTCCCGAGTTTATTAAGGAAAAGGCTTACGCCGAACACGGCAGCGGCTTTGAAGGCGCAGCGGCTGCACTGCTGGAATTCAACAAGGGACTTATCGACGCCATTTATGACGTTGTCCCCGCAGTAAAGCCTCAGGCTGCGTACTATGAGATGTACGGCTGGCAGGGCGTGAAGGCTCTTTACGATACTATCGGGTACGCTAAGAGCAAGGGCATGTTCGTCATTCTGGACGGCAAGAGAAACGACATCGGCGCTACCATGGAAGCATATTCTGCGGCATATCTGGGCAGCACCGCCCTTAAGGACGGCAAATCAGAGGCCTTCGGAGCGGACGCTCTTACGGTGAACGGCTATCTCGGCACCGACGGAATAAAGCCTGCTCTGGAGATATGCAAGGCGCAGGATAAGGGCATCTTCGTTCTGGTAAAGACATCGAATCCATCCTCGGGCGAGCTTCAGGACAAGCACATCGGCGACAAGACGATCTATGAGACTATGGGCGATATGTGCGAACAGTGGGGCGCGGAAACTGTCGGCGAGTACGGCTATTCCGCAGCAGGCGCAGTTGTGGGAGCTACCTATCCCGAACAGCTTGCGGAAATGAGAGCAAAGCTTCCTCACACATTCTTCCTTGTTCCCGGCTACGGAGCACAGGGCGGCGGTGCAGAAGGCGTAGCAAAGGCATTCGACTCTAAGGGACTCGGTGCAGTTGTAAATTCCTCCCGTGCGGTAATGTGCGCATATCAGAAGACTAACCGCGATGAAAAGGAATATGCTGCGGCTGCAAGAGATGAAGTTATCCGCATGAGAGAGGATATCACACAGTATCTTCCGCAGTTAAAGGGCTGATAATCAGATCAACAGTATATATCGAAAGGAACGGATCATAACAATGTCTTTATTTAATTTGGGTGAAAAGGCTTATGTTATGCTGGAAAACGGCAGAATATTCGAGGGATATTCCTTCGGTGCAAAGGGTACCTCCTTCGGAGAGATAGTATTCGCCACAGGCATGACAGCTTATGAGGAAACTCTGACCGACCCCAGCTATTTCGGTCAGATTGTAACGCAGACCTTCCCGCTTATCGGAAACTACGGCGTGAACGACGAGGACTATGAATCCAAGACCTCCGTTGTCAGCGGATATATCGTAAGAGAGTGGTGCAACACCCCCTCCAATTTCCGCTGCGAGGGTGAGATCGACGCTTTCCTCAAAAAGCATAATATCATCGGTATCCATACGATCGACACCCGCTGTCTTACAAGAATTATCCGTGAAAGCGGCGTAATGAACGGCGTTATCACCACCGAGAACGTTTATGAGAAAAAGGACGAGTTCATGGAGAAGATCAAGTCCTACAAGATCGTTAACGCCGTAAAAACGGTAACTGTTTCCGAGAAGGAATATTATCCTGCGGAGAACGGAAAATATAATGTAGTCCTCTTCGACTTCGGATATAAGTATAATATCAGAAGAGAACTCGTAAACCGTGGCTGCAATGTGACGGTCGTTCCCGCGAACACAACAGCCGAGGAAATAAAGGCAATGGATCCCGACGGCATCATGCTTTCAAACGGCCCCGGAGACCCTGCGGAAAATGTTGAGGTGATAAGCAATCTCAAGGAGATAGCAAAGCTGAATATCCCCACTTTTGGCATCTGTCTCGGACATCAGCTGATGGCGCTTGCCAACGGTGCAAAGACCGAAAAGCTGAAGTACGGTCACAGAGGGGCAAATCAGCCTGTAATTGATATCGCTCTTGACAAGACCTTCGTTACTTCGCAGAACCACGGCTATGCGGTCATCAGTGACAGTATCGACAAGGAAATAGGCGAGGTCTCTCACAAGAACGCCAACGATCAGACCTGCGAAGGCGTAAGATATAAGAAATTCCCATGCTTTACCGTACAGTTCCACCCCGAAGCCTGCGGCGGTCCTCACGATACTGCATATCTGTTTGATGAATTTATCGGGCTGATAAATAAGTGCAAGGAGGATAAGTAAGATGCCAATACGCAGTGATATAAAAAAGGTGCTTGTTATCGGTTCGGGACCTATCATCATCGGACAGGCAGCTGAGTTCGACTATGCGGGAACTCAGGCATGCCGCGCTCTTAAACAGGAAGGACTGGAAGTAGTCCTCGTAAACTCAAACCCCGCAACGATAATGACTGATAAGGCAATGGCTGATAAGGTATATATCGAGCCTCTGACCCTTGACGTGTTAAAGAAGATAATCAAGATAGAAAAGCCCGACAGCGTGCTTTCTACGCTGGGCGGACAGACAGGACTTACCCTCTCCATGCAGCTTGCAAAGGAGGGCTTCCTTGCCGAAAATAACGTGAAGCTTCTGGGAGCTGACCCCGAAACTATCCATAAGGCAGAGGACAGACAAGCCTTCAAGGACACCATGGAAAAGATTGGCGAGCCTGTCATACCCTCAAAGGTGGTTGAGACCGTAGAGGACGCCGTAGATTTTGCCAAGGAGATAGACTATCCCGTCATCGTCCGTCCCGCATTCACTCTGGGCGGCACAGGCGGCGGTATCGCAGCCAACGAGTATGAGCTCCGCGACATTGCCACTAACGGCTTAAGACTTTCTCCCATCACGCAGATACTCGTTGAGAAATGTATCAGCGGCTGGAAGGAGATAGAGTTTGAGGTTATCCGCGACAGAAAGGACAACGTTATCACCGTCTGCTCCATGGAGAACTTCGACCCCGTAGGCGTTCATACAGGCGACAGTATCGTTATCGCTCCTGCGGTGACCCTCACCGACAAGGAATATCAGATGCTCCGTACAGCAGCGCTGAATATCATCTCCGAGCTTAAGGTCGAGGGCGGCTGCAACTGTCAGTTCGCGCTCCACCCCACATCCATGGATTATGCGGTGATCGAGGTAAATCCCCGTGTTTCCCGTTCTTCCGCACTTGCTTCCAAGGCGACGGGCTATCCCATCGCAAAGGTAGCAGCAAAGATAGCTATCGGCTACACGCTTGACGAGATAGTCAATGCAGTCACCGGCAAGACCTATGCCTGCTTCGAGCCTGCACTGGACTATGTTGTAGTAAAATTCCCCAAATGGCCCTTTGATAAGTTCGTTTACGCAAAGCGTACACTGGGCACACAGATGATGGCAACAGGCGAGGTCATGGCAATAGGCACCTCCTTCGAGCATGCTATCATGAAGGCAGTCCGCTCAATCGAGCTTGGACTGGACAGCATGAATCTCCCCAAGCTGAAAAAGCTTTCCGACGATGAGATACACAGCAAGCTGTACAACGTGGACGATGAGCGTTCCTTCGTTGTTTTCGAAGCATTAAAGAGAGGAATATCCATAGACGAGATACACAGGATAACCATGATAGACAACTGGTTCATCTCAAAGCTTATGAATCTTGTTGAGCTTGAAAAATGGCTTGCCGAGGGCGAGCTGACCGAGGAAAAGTACGATGTTGCGAAGAGATACGGCTATCTTGACAGCACTATCGAGAAAATAAGCGGTCAGAGCTGTCCCAAGCACACAAAGGCCGTATATAAAATGGTTGACACCTGCGCAGGCGAGTTCAAGGCGGAAACGCCCTACTTCTACTCTACCTATGATTCCGAGAATGAAGCGATACAGTTCATTGAGAGAAAGAATACGGGCAAGAAGAAGGTCATCGTATTCGGTTCGGGACCTATCAGAATTGGACAGGGCATCGAGTTCGACTACTGTTCGGTACACTGCGTATGGTCGCTTAAGGAAATGGGCTACGAGGCAGTTATCTGCAACAACAACCCCGAAACAGTTTCCACCGACTTTGATACGGGCGACAGACTTTATTTTGACCCCCTCACTAAGGAGGACGTTGAAAGCCTTATCGCCACCGAACAGCCCTACGGCTGCGTTGTTCAGTTCGGCGGACAGACAGCTATCAAGCTGACAAAGCACCTTGCTGAAATGGGCGTAAGGATCCTCGGAACATCTGCTGACAGCATCGACGCTGCCGAGGACAGAGAGCGCTTCGATGAAGTGCTTGCAAAGTGCGGCATACCCCGTCCTGCGGGACATACCGTCATGAACGTTGAGGAAGCTCTCGCAGCAGCAAACGATCTGGGCTATCCCGTGCTCATGCGTCCCTCATACGTTCTGGGCGGTCAGAATATGATAATCGCCCACACCGACAACGATATCAGAGAGTACATGGAGATCATCACCAGAACAGCTCTTGAGAACCCCGTGCTTATCGACAAGTATATGATGGGCAAGGAAGTCGAGGTCGACGCTATCTGTGACGGCACAGACTTTGTTATCCCCGGTATCATGGAGCTTGTGGAGCGTGCAGGTATCCATTCGGGAGACTCTATCTCCGTATATCCCGCGCTGACTCTCACCAAGAAGGTAAGAGAAACGATAATCGAGTATACACGCAGACTGGCGCTTGAGCTTAAGATCAAGGGACTTGTGAATATCCAGTATGTCGTATACAACAATGAAGTATATGTTATCGAGGTAAATCCCCGTTCGTCAAGAACTGTACCCTATATCTCAAAGGTAACGGGCGTACCTATGGTAGATGTTGCCACAAAGGTAGCAACGGGCATGACCTTGAAGGAGCTGGGCTACACGAGCGGACTTTGCAGAGAAGCGGATTATATCGCAGTCAAGGTACCCGTGTTCAGCTTTGAGAAGCTCCATGATGTAGATACGGCGCTCGGACCCGAGATGAAGTCCACAGGCGAGTGCCTCGGTATCGCAAGGACATTTGAGGACGCGCTGTTCAAGGGACTTATCGCCGCAGGCTATAACATGAAGAAGAAGGGCGGCGTGCTTATCACGGTCCGCGACACTGACAAGCAGGAGATAATCTACGTTGCCGAGAAATTTGAGCGCTTAGGCTTTGACATCTACGCCACCAGTGGGACCGCGTCGGTGCTCAATCATAACATGATCGCGACAAACGTTGTCCGCAGGGCGTCGGAGGAAGCTCCAAACGTTATGACGCTCCTTGACGAGGGCAAGATAGACTATGTCATCTCCACATCGGAAAAGGGTCGTATCCCGCAGTTCGACAGCGTTAAGATACGCAGAAAGACGGTAGAGCGTTCTATCTGCTGTCTGACAGCAATAGATACCGCAAATGCGGTAGCGGATATCCTCTCCATGGGCAAGAAGATCGAAGACATGGAAATGGTGGATATCACAAAGATCTGACTTTTGCCGACCTTCCGTCGGAAAAGCGAAGTAAATTTCGGCGGAGGATATTCGGTGCAGCTATTAAACAGCTGTGCCGTATCTTCCGCTGAATTTTTATCATAATGTACAAACATCGGGGAAAGGAATAGGGAGAGAAATGCGTAATAAAAGGATCGACATGGCAGAGTATGCAAAGCGCATGAACAATGCCGAGCTTGAAAAAACAAGAGACATAAAAAATTCCTTCAATTCAAGCTTTCTGCGGGACCAGAATTTTGAGATGAACGGAAAACGCATGGAAAAGGTCAATACGGACCTTGACCGTTCATTTAAGATAGGGCTGGTATTCTCGATAGCGCTCACTTATTTTTCGTTAGTGTTATTTGTTTCGCATTTCATGCGTGTAATGGCAAACATTGTGCTTCTGAACGATCATCAGCAGTTTGTTTTTAGCGGCTGGCTGACTGTATTTCCCTTTGCGATAACGGGGATCGTAATGACCGTGCTCGCAAACAGGATGTTCAAGAAAAAATGCGCCGTAGTGCTGTATATAGTATATATCGTGTACGGACTGGTGGGGCTGCTGTCCTTTTTCGGGCTGTGGGACGATATGAGCTACAAAGATGGGATACAGTATATTATCGGAGGTATCCTCTGCGCAGTATCGGTCGTGGGACTGATACGCTGCAACAGGACCTACGAGGCATTGAAGGAGCTTGACTATCTTGTAACGCAGGAGGGCTTCCCGACCTTTAATTCGGCGATGTTCTACATGCACCGTTCGCGGTTTGTCAGATACCGCGAAAAATGGGAAAGTCAGAACAGAAAGCAAAGCTCCTATTCCGAACTGGAAAAGCCCGTTGAAAACGTGATAGTGACGAAGTCCGAAGATCCTCATCAGATGGAGGGCGTTTCCGCTGCCGAGGAGGACAAGGAAAAATGGTTCATCAACAACAAACTGATGGAGCAGGAGTATAAGGAAGAGGCAGCCGATGTTGATTATATGGGAAACTTAAGCGCAGAAGAGAAATCTCTTCCCGAAACCGACAGCTATTACGAGCAGAAGGCAGACCCGAGAAAAAGACCTCTTTAGATTGGAGAATATGTATGAAAAAATATATGCAGGGAGAATATCCCATTGTCAGCAAAAAGCAGCTTACCGACGGGATATATGACTATGTGATAAGCTGTCCCGAAATAGCGGAGATCGCCCTCTGCGGACAGTTTGTGAATATCAGAGCGGACGGCTTCATGCTCCGCAGACCGATATCAATCTGCGGCATTGACCGTGAAAAGGGTACTCTTCGTATAGTGTTCGAGGTCAGGGGAGAAGGTACAAAGAAGCTCTCCGGGCTTGAAGCGGGCGACAGCATAGATATCATTGCACCTTTGGGCGGAAGAGGCTTTGAGCTTCTGGACAGTTCAAAAAAAGCGATAATAATCGGCGGGGGCATAGGAAATCCTCCCATGCTGCCCATATCGGAGCATTACGGCGCAAACGGCATTGTTATCAGCGGTTTCCGGAATAAAAAGGCAGTTATCCTACAGGAGGACTTCAGGTCCTGCGGCGGCGAGGTGATATTATGCACCGACGACGGTTCTGCGGGAAGAAAAGGCTTTGTTACCGATGTGCTGGAGGAAAAGCTGTCGGAAGAGAAGCCGGATATCATCTATGCATGCGGGCCCTCTGTCATGCTGAAAAGGATAACCGAAAGGGCAATAAAGGAAAATATCCGCTGTCAGGTATCTCTTGAAGAAAGAATGGGCTGCGGCGTGGGGGCCTGTCTTGTATGCGCCTGCCGCACCATCCGCGACGGAAAGGAATATTATGCCCATGTCTGCAAGGACGGTCCCGTCTTTGAGAGCACAGAGGTTATTTTCTAAAGGAGAGTTAAAAATATGAGCAAGCTTTCGGTTAATTTTGCGGGTGTCGAGTTCAAAAACCCCGTGATCCCCGCGTCGGGGACATTCGGCTACGGCCGTGAATACGAAGAATTTTATCCTCTGTCAAAGCTGGGCGGGATATCCGTCAAGGGTACCACAGAGGAGCTGAGAACGGGAAATCTTCCGCCGAGAATTGCGGAGACTCCGTCTGGAATGTTAAACAGCGTTGGACTGCAGAATCCGGGCGTGGACCATTTTATCTCCACCGATCTGCCCTATCTGAAAACAAAGGATACCGTGATAATCGCCAACATCGCAGGCAGGACGGCGGAGGGCTATCGTGAGATAGCGGAAAAGCTGGACAAGACCGATGTTGACATGATAGAGGTGAATATTTCCTGTCCGAATGTAAAAGCAGGCGGTGCAGCGTTCGGCGTGTCCTGCGAGGGCGCAGCGGAGATAACCCGCATCGTAAGAAAAGCCACATCTAAGCCTGTGATGATGAAGCTTTCTCCCAATGTCACGAACATCACCGAGATAGCTAAGGCAGTTGAAGCCGAGGGCGCTGATGCAGTATCGCTGATAAACACCCTTCTCGGCATGAGGATAGATATAAAGACAAAGCGCCCCATTCTTCATAACAACGTGGGCGGACTTTCGGGTCCCGCAGTTTTCCCCGTTGCAGTGAGAATGGTATGGCAGGTGGCAAATGCGGTAAAGATACCCGTCTGCGGAATGGGCGGAGTTTCCACATGGCAGGACGCAGTCGAAATGATGATGGCAGGTGCTTCGGTGGTGCAGGTAGGAGCGGCTATTTTCAATGACCCTTATGCTCCCGTGAAGATCATCGACGGACTGGAGCAGTACTGCGACGACAATAATATCGGCAGCATCGGAGAGATAACAGGCTCCGTAATGCCGTGGTAAAAGGACCGGTAACATAAATGAGCACAAAGATATACTGCGTTCGTCATGCGGAGGCAATGGGGAACGTGAACGAGTTTTTTCAGGGCAGGACAGATACCGAAATAAGTCCCAAAGGCGAAAAGCAGCTTGCACGTCTTTCGGAGCGATTCAGGGACGTTGATTTTGACGTGATATATTCAAGCCCATTGAAGCGCACAAGAGCCACAGCTGCGGCGGTGAATAAGTATCACTCCGCGGATATCCTCATAGACGACCGTCTTATCGAGATAAACGGGGGAGTGTGGGAAGGCGTGAAATGGGCTGATATCCCGGTATTATATCCCGAAGAGCATAAGCTCTGGACGGATAAAATGGAGGACTTCCATATCAAGGACGGAGAAGCCATGACCGAGGTGTTCGACCGAATGAGCGCCGCAGTTGACGATATTGCTGCAAAAAATCCGGGCAAGACCGTGGTCGTGGTATCCCATGGCTGCGCATTGAGGAATTACCTCTGCTATGCAAACGGTGACAGCATAGACAAGCTTGCGGACGTGGGCTGGTCGGACAATACCGCCGTTTCCTGCGTGGAATATGACGACAACGGAGAAAAGCGGCTCATTTTCAAAAATGATTCCTCGCATCTTCCAGAGGAGCTTTCCACGCTGAGAACATCGAAATGGTGCAGATACGAGGATAAGAAGGACTGATAGCATGAAAATAATGGGAGTGGATTTCGGCGACAGCAGAACAGGGCTTGCCATATGTGATAAAAGCGAGTTTTTAGCGTCTCCGCTGACGGTGATACACGAGTACAGCTTTGACCGCTGCCTTGAAAAGACAGCGGAGTACGTAAAAAGCGAGAAAGCGGAGCTTATCGTGGTAGGATTCCCCAAAAACATGAACAACACTATAGGCGAGCGTGCAGAGAAGTGCACCCTTTTCGGACAGCGCCTTGAAGAGATGACGGGAGTCGAAGTGGTCATGTGGGACGAGCGCTGCACCACTGTATCGGCGCATCAATATCTGAACGAGACCAATGTCCGCGGAAAGAAGCGTAAAAACGTGGTGGACGCTGTGGCAGCAGTCATAATCCTCGAAAGCTATTTAGGCTATCGGAAAAATATGCGCGAGCAATAACTTACAGGCAGACGGTGAATATCCGCCTGCCTGTCGTGCTCATCATTGCAATACATATGTTTGCGTAAAATAGGAAAAGAATGACTGTATGTTTGTAAAATGTTCAGGAAAGCGCAAAAATAACCTTTTTACAAAAAAATCATTGACAATCTGCGCAGATGTGGTATAATAATTAATGTATGTATTTTTATCTTTATCAATATTCCAAAAAGAAACGGAGCTATAGATTATGGAATGGACAGGACTTAACGACCTGCGAGAGAAATATCTCTCATTCTTTGAAAGCAAGAATCACACAAGAATGGCAAGTGCCTCCCTTATCCCTCACGGGGATAACAGCCTGCTGCTCATAAACAGCGGAATGGCACCTCTGAAGAAATTCTTCCTGGGCACCGAGACTCCCCCCAACGTAAGAGTCACCACCTGCCAGAAGTGCATCAGAACACCCGACATCGAGCGTGTGGGAAAGACTGCACGTCACGGTACTTATTTTGAAATGCTGGGCAATTTCTCCTTCGGCGATTATTTCAAGCATGAAGCCATCGCATGGGCATGGGAGTTCCTCACCAAGGAGCTGGAGATACCCGCAGACAGGCTCTGGATAACTATCTACGAGAGCGACGACGAAGCTGAAGAGATCTGGGAAAAGGAGATAGGCATCCCTCACGACAGGATAGTCCGTCTCGGAAAAGCCGACAACTTCTGGGAGCACGGCAGCGGTCCCTGCGGGCCCTGCTCTGAGATACATTTCGACAGAGGCGAGGCATACGGTCCCTTTGAGAGCTTTGAACAGGCAGGGGACTGCGACCGTATCATAGAGATATGGAACCTCGTATTCAGTCAGTTCGACAGCGACGGCAAAGGCAACTATGCCGAAATGGCAAGCAAGAATATCGACACGGGCATGGGTCTGGAAAGACTTGCCTGCGTAATGCAGAATGTGGACAACCTCTTCGAGGTGGACACCGTTCAGAACATAATGAAGCACATCAGCGAAATTGCGGGCGTGAAATACAAGGAAAACGAAAAGACCGACGTTTCCCTCCGCGTTATCACTGACCATATCCGCTCCACCACCTTCATGGTAGGCGACGGAGTTACAGTTTCCAATACGGGAAGAGGCTACGTTCTCCGCAGACTTTTAAGACGTGCGGCAAGACACGGCAGACTTCTCGGCATCAAGGAGCCTTTCCTTTACAAGGTATGCGATACCGTTATCGACGAGAACAAGAGCGCATATCCCGAGCTTGAGGAAAAGCGCGAGTACATCAAGAAGGCTATTCTCCGCGAGGAGGAAAACTTTGCAAAGACTATCGACTCGGGAATGGAAGTCCTGGAGAAAATGCTATCGGGCATTGAAAAAGGCGGCGTTCTTTCCGGCGAGGACACCTTCAAGCTTTCGGATACCTATGGTTTCCCCTTCGATCTCACAAAGGAGATCGCCGAGGAAAGAGGCATCTCCGTGGACGAGGAAGGCTTCAATGAGTGCGTAAAGGCAGCAAGAGAGCTTGCAAAGGCAGACCATGCCGCAAAGGGCGGCTCTTCATGGGACGACGACACTCTCTCGGGTCTGACCGTTCCCGCAACCGAGTTCACAGGCTATACCGACTTTGAAGCACAGTCTAAGGTGCTGGCAATCTTCAAGGATAACGCTCAGGTTTCCTCCATTTCCGAGGGCGACGACGCTGTTATCATTCTCGACAAGACTCCCTTCTACGCAGAAAGCGGCGGACAGGTAGGCGACGAGGGCGTTATCACCATCGGCGAAAGCTCCTTCACCGTCACCGATACAAAGAAGACCGCAAACGGTCAGTATCTCCACTTCGGCACCGCAGATGTAGGCGGCATCTCCGAGGGCGATACCGTCACAGCCGCTATTGACAAGGAAAGACGTCTTTCCATCATGAGAAACCACACCTGCGCACATCTTCTGCAGGCAGCTCTCAGAACAGTTCTGGGCGACCATGTTCATCAGGCAGGACAGCTTGTCAACGGTGACAGAGTACGTTTCGACTTCTCCCACTTCGAGGCTCTCACAACCGACGAGCTCAAGAGAGTTGAAGCTCTTGTAAATCAGTACATCTTCGATGCAATAGACGTGACCATGACCGAAATGCCCATCGAAGAAGCAAGAAAGCTTGGCGCAATGGCACTCTTCGGAGAAAAGTACGGCAATATCGTCCGTGTAGTAGAAGCAAAGGGTGCATCCATTGAATTCTGCGGCGGTACGCATATCAGCAATACCTCCAAGATTGGTTTGTTCAAGATCTTATCCGAAAGCTCCGTTGCCGCAGGCGTAAGACGTATCGAAGCAGTTACCGGAACAGGCGTGCTTGCCCTCATCGAGGAATATAAGGACAACATCGAAAAGTCCGCACAGGCATTCAAGCTTGTAAATCACAGCGAGCTCCCCGCAAAGTGCGCTGCCGCAGCTGCGGAGATAAAGACCCTCGAAAAGGAAAAGGCAGAGCTCAACTCCAAGCTGGCTTCCTCCGCGCTTGACGGCATCATGGACAAGGCTGCGGACGTAAACGGCGCAAAGCTTGTTACCGTTTCGGTAAAGAATACAGCTCCCGACGTGCTCCGCTCCATGGGCGACAAGATCAAGGGCATGAGCGCAGACGTTATTGCAGTACTTGCTGCAGATAACGGAAATACAGGCTCACTGCTCTGCGTATGCGGAAAGAACGCAGTAGCTAAGGGTGCTCATGCAGGAAAGATAGTTCAGAAGCTCACCGCTCTCACAGGCGGAAAGGGCGGCGGACGTCCCGACAGCGCAATGGGCGGTATCGGCGACAATTCCAAGATATCCGAAGCCCTTGACGCAGCATCAGCTATCGCCGCAGAGTTTGTAAAGTGATCAATATATTATCCTCCCTGCGGAGCATTACTCTGCAGGGAGGACGTTAAGAAAGGGTGTCAGTTATGTCAGATTGTTTATTCTGCAAGATAATCGCAGGAGAGATCCCCTCAAAGAAGGTCTACGAGGACGATATGATATATGTTTTCGAGGACATTGCCCCCGCAGCTCCCGTACATTATCTTTTTATCCCCAAGGAGCACATCGCAAGCGCAGCGGAGGTGACTCCCGATAATTCGGCTGTAGTCGCTCACATTTTCGAGAAGATCGCCGAAATTGCAAAGGGACCTCAGTTCGATAACGGCTACAGAATAGTATCCAACTGCGGCGACGCGGCTGGACAGTCCGTTAAGCATCTTCATTTCCACCTGCTTGCGGGAAGAGAGTTCACTTGGCCTGCAGGCTGATCGTCCCGGCAACAGTATAGGAGGTTACACAGATGACGCGGAAAATGGCTTGGGTGGGGTTTTCCTATATATTCGGGCTGTTTTTGTCGTCTGTGCTGGGTATTTTTATATCCTTTGCCGCAGCAGCCGTACTTTTCTCGGCAGCTGCGGTTATGATTTTTCTGAAAAGAAAAATAAAGCTCCCAACTGCGGCGATAGTGACGGTGATCTGCTTAGCGGCAGGCTTCTGCCGATATGCCGTGTATGACAGTTCGGTATACGAAAAGGCTGTATCTCTCGACGGAGAGATCACCGTTTTCTCGGGAAGGATAACCGACAAGGGCAATTCCTCAAACGGAAAGACCGCCTACACTCTTTCGGGAAAGCTTAACGATACCATACCGTGCGGCGCTGTGCTTTATTCCGATACGGTCACCGCGGATATCGGCGATAAGATCACTTTTTCGGGAGAGGCTCATAAAATATCCGACAGCTACGTTTTTCCGTCGGCAGCATATTATAGATCAAAGGGCATATACCTCAGATACTATTCCGCCGGGGACTGCATCGTTTCTGAAAGCTCTTTTTCTCTTAGGCGCATCGCCGACCGATACAGCAGCTATATCATCGGAGTTATAAACGAAAACATGCCCGAAAACGAAGGCGCAGTGATGAAGGCCATGCTCCTCGGAGACAAATCCTCATTGGACGATAACGTTAAGACTATGCTTTACCGCAGCGGCTGCGGACATATCATGGCAGTTTCGGGTATACACATGACTATCGTCTGCACATTTCTCACTGCGCTCCTGCTTAACCTCACTCCTCTCGGAAGAAGGACCGTTTTCGGCATCACAATGGTGATAATCGGATTTTTCTGCATTATGGCGGGACTATCACCCTCGGCTGTGCGCTCCTATATAATGCTGTTTATCGTTGGACTGGGCGGCGCTCTGGGACGGGAGGGCGATACTCTCAATTCGCTGGGTATAGCAGGGATACTTCTCACTGCCGGCTCTCCCTATGCAGCCGCAGATACGGGGCTGATACTCTCCTTTGCGGGAGTTATCGGCATAGGAGTTATCGCTCCTGAGGTCATCGGACGGATAAACATCAGACTTTCCGAAAGGAAATTTTCCAAAAAGCATGAGCTTAACAGGATAGAAAGCTCATTTATCGGTTCGGTCTGCGCATGTGTCGCGGTCTTTCCCGTATCAATGCTCATATTTGACGAGGTCTCGGTCATTTCTCCCATCACAAATACGATCCTCGTGCCTCTGTGCACGGCGGCCCTGCTCTGCGGAGCAGTGACGGCTCTTACCGGCGGGATACCGCTGCTTGCAAAGCCGCTGCTGTTCATGGCTTCATTATTCTGCAAGCCTGTTTTTGCGGCTTCGGAGCTTATTTCCCGCACGCAGTCACTGTACCTTCCCATGGGAGACCCCGCTTATAAGTACATAGCTGCGGCGGTAACGGCGCTTATCCTGTCGCTTATGTTCATAAACCGCGATATTATAAGCTCCTGTCTTACTGGAATAGTATGCATCTGCGCAGTGACGGCTGTATGCAATATCGGACGGGTGATATCCTCCGACGAAGTGTATGCGGCTTATGTTTTCGACGGCAGCGGAGGGACTGCAATGGTCGTAACCGACGGCAGGAGCGCTTCGGTCATTGATATGGGCGGAGGCTCATACGCCGCAGACAGGTATCTGAAGCAGAAGGGCATATACGATATTGATATGATAATGCTCACCGAAGATACTGCGTCGGAAATAGCCGCGTATTATGAACGCTTCGGACTGTACCGCACAGCGTCGTATTTCTGCCCGGAAGAATCGGGAGTATATAAAAACGAAGAGCTTTCGGAAAAGATTTCTATTTATGAGCAGGATAAGCTTTATACCGTGGGATATGCAGATTTTTCGGCGGACAGTTCGGAAGGAACGGAGCTTTTCATAAACGATCTTCTGTTTTATATCCCTGCGGAGAAAACCTCGGACAAAAATGCATTCTGTACCCTTCTTCACGGAAGAGGAAGCTTTTCCGTCACGGAAAGCAGATACATATGCACCGACGGCAGGGGAGATTATATTTCGGAGGACGGCGTTATCTTCGATAACTGCTGCGTTGAATTTACGATAAAGGACGATTCCGTTAAGGAAAGGGTGATATTTGTTGGCGGCGATAACTGAAAATCAGCTCAAGACCGATATAAAAAGCGGCAATATATCAAATGTGTATCTTTTCTGGGGAACGGACTTTTATTCCATCGGACTTTACACAAAGGGTCTTATCAACAAGCTTGTGGACAAGGACGCCCGCGACCTCAATCTCCACGAGTTCGAGGGACGGGACCTTGATATCGGAGAGCTTGCGGACGCATGCGAAGGACTTCCCATGTTTGCGGAATATAACTGCTGTACCGTCAGCGACCTCAATCTTTTCAACAAAAAGGAATTTACAAAGGAAAGCTATGACATGCTGATCTCGGTGATAAAAAATATCCCCGAGACCACCGTGCTGATACTGTATTATTCCTCTCTGGATATATGCAGGGGAAGGTCAAAGCCCGATGAAGCATACACCAGACTGATAAATAATGTCACAAAGGTGGGAACAGTCTGCGCCTTTCCCACCAAGACCGCTGCGGACGCGGTAAAAACAGCGGCTTCTCTTGCCAAGAAAAAGAAATGCGCTATCGGCGAGAATGAACTGCGGCTTCTCTGCGAGCTGTGCGCATACGATATGCTGATGATAAGCAGCGAGCTTGACAAGCTTTCCGCCTATGCGCAGGATAAGCCTGTTACATCGGAGATGATAGAGCTGCTCTGTCCCGGCGAAAACGACGCCAAGCTTTATAATCTGACCGATGCCATAATCGCACGGAACAAGCCCCTTGCGCTGTCGCTGTTCAGAGAGTTGCTGGATATGCGCACGGAGATAATGCCGCTGCTGTATTCTATCACGGGCACCTATGTTGACCTGTTCCGGGCAAAAACTGCTCTGAAAAACCGTAAAAGTGCCTCTGACGTCAAAGCGGATTTCAGCTACGGCGCAATGGGCTTTGCCGCCGACAAGGCGTTCAGAACAGCGGGGAGGATATCCGACGAGCAGCTAAGCCGATGCCTGAAGCTGCTGCTGGACTGTGAATGCATGATAAAATCACGTCCCGAACCGCTCCACGCGGAGATCGTTGAAGAAACCATCATAAAAATGCTTTCGTAAGGAGAGATATTTATTATACATCTTGACAGCGCGGTCATTGTGGAAGGAAAATATGACCGCATCAGACTGAAATCGGTAATAGATGCGCTGATAATATGCACCGACGGCTTCCGCATATACAAGGATAAGGAAAAAATGGCGCTGATACGTCATTATGCCAATACTACGGGGATAATTATCCTCACCGATTCGGATACGGCAGGCTTTCGGATAAGAAGATACCTCAAGGGCGCTGTGGGCGGCGGAAAGATAACAAATGTCTATATCCCCGATATTTTCGGAAAGGAACGCCGCAAGTCCGAGCCCTCAAAAGAGGGCAAGCTGGGCGTTGAGGGCATGGATACCGATGTTATCATCAAGGCCTTTGAGCAGGCGGGGATAAGGCTCGACAATGAAAAGCGCAGCGACATAACCTCCGATCCGATAACGGGGCTGGATATGTACGAGCTGGGACTATCGGGCGGAAAGAATTCCTCGGAGAAAAGAAAGGCTGTTCTGAAAGCATATGGTCTGCCCGAACTCCTGACCTCTGGGAGCATGACGGAGATACTCAACACAATGACTAACCGTACCGACTTTATCAAAGAATGTGAAAAAATTTTGGGAGAAAATTATACGGAGGAATAACTAAACATGGTCTTTTCCAGTCTGACATTTTTATACTTTTTTCTTCCCGCTGTAATGATACTGTATTTCTTTGCGGGAACAAAGGTCAGAAATGTGATACTGCTTGTATCGGGACTGCTGTTCTACGCATGGGGCGAACCGTTCTATATCGTGATAATGCTGATATCCACCCTTATCGACTACACGGCCGGACGTCTTATGGACAAGTTCGACAGCGACGACAAAAAGCGAAGGATATGCCTGCTTGTATCGGTCATTATGAACGTGGGACTGCTGTCTGTATTCAAGTACAGCAACTTCATCTTTGACAATATAAGCGCCCTTACGGGTCAGACGGTCACAAATCCTTTTGTCAGTGTGAACAAGTGTTTCAACGGTATCTTCCCCTTTGAGCTTAACGAAAAAAGGATAGATCTTCCTATAGGGATCTCTTTCTTCACCTTCCAGAGCATGTCCTATACGATAGACCTCTATCTGCGGAAAATAAAGGTCCAGAAGAGCTTTCTGAGCTTTGCGGCGTATATCTCCATGTTCCCCCAGATAGTGGCGGGGCCTATCGTCCGCTACGAGGACGTTGCCGCTGAGATAGACAACCGCTCTGTGAATATGTCCAAGATAAGCATAGGCATCGCCTATTTCATAAAGGGACTTGCAAAGAAGGTGCTCCTTGCCAACAATATCGGCGCTGTCTGGACGGAGATAAAGGCTCTCGATTTCGGAGAGATATCCGTGCTCACCGCATGGATAGGCATACTTGCCTTCACCTTCCAGATATATTTTGACTTTTCGGGTTACTCCGATATGGCGGTGGGTCTCGGTAAGATGATGGGCTTTAATTTCCCGCAGAACTTCGACCATCCCTATATCTCAAAGAGCGTCAGCGAGTTCTGGCGCAGATGGCATATCACCCTCGGCTCATGGTTCAGAAGCTACGTATATATCCCCCTCGGCGGCAACCGCAAGGGCACTAAGAGAACACTGCTGAATCTGCTCATAGTATGGGCGCTTACGGGACTCTGGCACGGTGCAAGCTGGAATTTTGTGCTCTGGGGACTGTATTTCGGAATAATAATCATCATCGAAAGAGTGGGACTGGGCAAGCTGCTGGAAAAGCTGCCCTCGGCGGTAAGCACAGTTTATACCTTCCTGCTGGTGGTATTCGGCTGGGTGCTTTTCGATACAGATACTCTCACAGACGCGATCATGTTCTTCAAAGCAATGTTCGGCGGAACGGGAATTATTACCGACAACTATTCACTGTACATGCTGGCTTCAAATATCGTTATGCTCGCGATATGCGCAATAGGCTCCACATCGCTGCCCGATAAGCTCTACAGCAGGCTCAACCGCAAGTCTGGCGCTGCCGTAAGCTATGCGATGCCTGTTATACAGGCGGCGGTGCTGCTGATATGCACTGCATTTCTTACCGACGCCACATACAATCCGTTTATGTATTTCAGATTTTAGAGGAGGTGAGCTTTGTTGAAGAAAAAGAAGGAAGCTTCGGGCGGAGTGTCCGTGGACCAGATAGAAAAGCTGGGAAAAAGAAGCGTAAAGCGGAAGGTCGCCATTTCCGCAGTGACTATGATACTTTTTTTTGCTATTCTGATATTCTTTGCGATAATGACAGTTTTCGGAGACAAGGTCTCATTTTCCGAGCTTGAAAACAGATATCTCGCCGACCCTCCCAAGGTTTCGGCTAAGAATATCTACGGCGGAGAATTTTCCGACGATACCGAGACCTATGTGGCAGACCATTTCTTCGGACGGAATATTTTCGTGAAATTCAAGACCTACGCCGACCTGCTCGTCGGAAAGACCGAGCGAAACGGTGTGTATATCATAAAAGGCTCAAGGCTCGCACAGAGAGTAAACGAGCCTGACAGCGAGGTTATCGCCAAGAGCATCAACGCAGTCAATACCTTTGCTGCGGATAATCCCGACGTACCTGTATTCTTCATGCTGGCGCCCACTTCGGGGGATATATACTCTGACGAGCTCCCAAAAAACGCTCCCATGCTGGACGAAAAGACCTTCATCGAGAATGTATACGGAGAGCTTTCCTCCGATATATCCACCATCGACGCATATTCGGTGATGTCCCTCAACAAGGACAGCTACATCTACTATCGGAACGACCACCACTGGACGTCCTACGGCGCATATCTGGCATACACCGCCGCAGCGAAGAAAATGGGCTTCACCGCTGCACCGCTCAGCTCCTTCGATATCGAGCACGCTTCGGATGACTTCAAGGGCACCCTCTATTCCTCGGCACTTTATGACGGCATTGAAGCGGACACCATCGACTTCTACCACCCCATAAACGGCTGCAGCGTGACGGGGGAGTACGTCTACGAAAGCTTCGGCGAGGATCCCAAGTTTTACGATGATATATATTTCAGAGAATATCTTGACGTAAAGGACAAATATTCTGCATTTACGGGCTCAAATCAGCCGCTTATCAGGATAACCTCCGACAGTACGGGCGGGAAGCTGCTTGTCATCAAAGACAGCTACGCTCACAGTTTCGTACCCTTTCTCACCCAGAACTACTCTGAGGTCACAATGATGGATATGCGCTATATCCAGATAAGCTACAAGGAGCTTATCAACGTTTCGGAATATGACAGTGTGCTGTTTCTGTACAATGCCGCCACATTTTCCACCGATGAAAATCTGAAAAGACTGACCTATTGATTTTTGACGGATTTTTAGTCAAACATCGTGATAAGAGGTCCGGAAATCAGCCGATTTCCCGATTTGCGGGAGTACGGGCACAGACTGTCTGCGGTAGCCGAAATTTTATTTCCGCATAAAATAAATCAAGCGGGAATGATCGGCTGAAACGAGGTGACAGCTGCAGCTGTCCTTAGAATAGCCCGTTGGTGCAATTTGCGTTTCCGCATCACATAGATGACCGATCGGCGGCGGCAGTTTTTCCCGCCGCCTGTCGGATCAGTTGACAGAATCGAAATTTTATTATATACTATATAGTAGCAAAATGTATATGCACAAAGGCAGGATATTTATATGAAAACTATTGTATCAGCTTCAATATTGAGCGCAGACCTCTGCGACCTTAAAACGGAGCTTATCCGCACCGAAAAATCAGGAGCGGAATATGTTCATTTCGACGTTATGGACGGCGTGTTCGTGAACAATATCAGCTACGGCATACCGGTGCTCAAATGCGTCAGAAAAGCTACAGATATGTTTCTGGACGTGCACCTGATGATAACCGAGCCTCATCGCTATATCAAGGAATTTGCCGAGAGCGGCGCGGATTTGATAACCTTCCACACCGAAGCGGGGAGCGATGTCTCCGAGACGATAAAGCTCATACGCTCATACGGAAAAAAAGCGGGTATCGCAATAAAACCCGGTACTCCCGTTTCGGAGGTGTACAGGTATGCTGACGACGTGGATATGATACTCGTCATGACCGTAGAGCCCGGATTCGGCGGACAAGGCTTTATTCCCGAGACCGAGGAAAAGATACGCGCACTGCGCAGCTTCTGCAAGTCAAAGGGAATTGATCTCGATATCCAAGTAGACGGCGGGATCAACGCCGAGACCTCCCGAAGAGTACGGGAGGACGGCGCAAACGTTCTGGTGGCAGGCTCCTACCTGTTCAAGGCATCCGATATGGCTGCCGCTGTACAGGCTATGAGAGAGTAAGCTCTGACAGCCGTTCTACGGCATTTTCTTCAAGTACGGGCGTGCAGTGTTCTCTGATATATGCAGCGCGTATCATGCTGCCTGCGGCACTCATTGGCTGGCGGTCAAAATCCGCCTGTGCACCCTT
>JBJESJ010000098.1:0-8483 GCA_051882725.1 Oscillospiraceae bacterium | reverse complement strand
TGTGAAAACAAGCTCCGAAGGGAAGTTTCTCACCGAGATCGACCCCGATAAGTGCATATCCTGCGGAGCCTGCATACCCGCCTGTCCGAAGGAGGCAAGATATTACACCGACGATACGACCGCTTTTATGAACTATATCAAAAAGCACCGTGCGGCGCTGGTGGTCTCTCCTGCCATCAGGAAGGCATTTCCTGATAAATGGAAAAAGATCCTCGACCATTTCAAGGATCAGGGAGTCAGCGTCTATGACGCCTCTTTTGGCGCAGATATTGCCGTATGGGCGGCTCTGCGCGTCATCGAGCAGAACAAGGCGGGTAATATGATATCGGCTGACTGTCCCGCTGTGGTGAATCATATTTACATGTACAAGCCCTCGCTGGCAAAATATCTGTCTCCCGTGTTCAGCCCCGAAATATGTGAGGCGGTCTATCTGCGGAATTATCTCCGCCGCGACGGAGCTATCGGGATACTGGTCCCCTGTACAGCGAAGATATCGGAATTTGCCGATAATGAATACGCCGATTATGCCCTTACCTTCGATAAGCTCACGGAATATTTCGACAGAAAGCATATCCGCATTGAAAAAAATACTTCCGACGACGATACATATCCTTTCGACGATAAGCCCGGACAGTTCGGACCGGTCTATTTCCGCCCCTCGGGAGCTATGGAGATACTTCGGCTGTTCAATGATAAGCTCAGAGTCTGTTCCTCCTCGGGAATGGACAGGATATCCGGTGAGCTGGACTGCTATGAGGATATCCCCGAAGAACGCCGTCCGAAGCTGTTCTGCGCAATGGCATGCACCGGCGGCTGTCTGGGAGGAAATTCGGACTTCAGCGCCGTTTTTGACAGCGATATGTATTCTTCCGAGATCCTCTGCGATTTCCTGAAAAAGAAAAAAAGCAGCGTCCTTCGTGCAAACGACGACAAGCTTTTCAAAAAGTTCGACGATGTGCTCTCTCCCGACAGCTTCCTGCGCATACTTCCTGCGGCGTCGGCGATCAGCTCCGTGCCTAAGGAAAGCTCCGATAAGATACTGCAGAGAATGGGAAAGACCTCCGAGCCCGACTGCGGAGCCTGCGGACGAGGCTCCTGCCGCAGACTGGCGGAGGCGGTCTGCAAGGGACTTGACGTGCCCGAGAGCTGCATGATAGATCCCGATCATTCAGCAGGCGGACGCGGCGGAGAAAACGATATCACCGAAAGGCTCGGGACCGTGGCGGAAGAGTGCAGGAGCTATTCCGAACAGCTTTTTGAGAATATCTTTTCCCTGCGGGATAAAACGCGGGTAATCAGCGACGCAAATACTGAGGTCGGCGATATGTGTGCGGCGATAATCACTCTGCTCGACAACATCGTCAATCTCACAATGAAAAAGGAATACATGGACAAAAATGCCATAGCTTCCCTGACGGGTGTACTGGAAAAGATATCCTCGGGGCTGCATCTTCTGGAGACCAATATCAAGAACACCTACAGGTCGTCGGAGGATATCGAGAGCATAATCGCAGAGCTTACCGCACTTTCGGAGGAGCTTAACGTCACCGTTTACGACGCGAGCCGCGAGGACAAGTATGCGGAGTTTTAAATGAGTATATACGAAAACGGACCGCCCGAAAGCAGTCCGTTTTTTATGTATGTATCAGTAAATCACATTCTGAAAATTTCGCCTTCAAGTGTGGGTGTAGCGGATATCGCATTTGCCTCGTCGGTATCGATGTGCATTGCTCTTGCGAACTTGTCAGAAACACGGCAGACAACATCGCCTAAGATAGCGCTTCTGTCCTCGGTATCTACCTTAACGTAAACAACATCCTTGTCCTTTACTCCCAGCTCCGCAGCGTCGGCTGTGGTCAGGTGAATGTGGCGCTTTGCCACGATAACGCCCTCATTGATGGTGATCTCGCCTGCGGGTCCCTTGATGGTGCAGCCTGCGGAATTCTCGGTATCGCCGCTCTCTCTTACGGGAGCTATGATGCCTATTGTACGGGCGTCGGTCTTGGAAAGCTCGACCTGAGTAGCAGCGCGGCAGGGTCCTAAGATCGAACATTTCAGCGAGCCCTTGGGGCCGATGACCTCGACCTTTTCCTCACAGGCAAACTGTCCGGGCTGAGAAAGATCCTTCTTCTTAGTAAGCTCGTGACCGGGTCCGTAGAGCGCCTCAAGATCTCTCTGCGTTACATGAACGTGTCTGGCAGAGGTTTCCACAATAAATTTCTGTGACATGATTTTTATCCTCCAGTTTTAAAGGCAGTTTATCACTGTCAAATTATATTTACTATATAATTATAACCTTTTTAAACAAAAATGTCAATAGTTTTTGTCGTAATTTGTAAAAGTATGATAAGTCGGTCTGAAAAAAATATTTATAAATGCTAAAAGAAACTATTGACAAAATGATTAAAATTTGATAAAATATTATAGGCATACATACTAAATTGTAATTTTTTTGGAATTTTTGTTTTTTTCAGAACTATTCTTATGAAAGGAAATGTCGGCATATGGGTTATAACCGCCGTTTGCAGCTGGTGTATCCGGGATTTGTTTTCCGCGCTAAGATCAACTACAAAAATATTGCAAAGGGCAGGGTCTGGGCAGAGGGTCCCATCTTCTGTGACGATTCCTATAACTATTACATCATTGAAAAAAACAGCGACGATGAGAACTACATAATGCGCAGCATCTTTACCGAAGCTATCTGGACCGACACTTTCTATAAGAGTGGAAACGGAAACGATATCTTTGAAACGGATATCATCAGACTTACCTGCTTCGATAATGCTTCCGGCTCCGATACCAAAAGCGAGGATAACAGCAATATAAGCATTCAACATGAGAACTGCTCGCATCCTATTTTTTCATCTCCGCCGCTGAGCTCCAAAAAGGTCTTTTCTTTATGCGGAGTTGTCTGCTTTTACGGCGGGACCGCATGCATAAATTACCTTAATCCTCAGGACGGCTTGTACTATCTTACCCCGCTGTACTGCTTCTTTGAGCCTACAGGCTTTCCGCCCGAAAATCTGGCGGTGGAGGTGATCGGCAATTCCGTGGATAGTCCAGATATGGCGGAAAAGGTTTTCCGACAGGGAAACGTTCAGTCGAGAGCCTGACATTATTTATCTGCTCAAACGTCCTATTTATGTTAATTGCACTGAAAATGCTCTCCCTATTCATATTTTATTGTCCATTTATACAAAATTTATGACATGATGTTGACAGCGTATCCATTTCATTGTATAATGTGTTTAAAATGTAAATGAAAATATATGCAATTTAATGAACTGTTATGTAGATTGCATAAGATGATCAATCGGAGGATGATATCATGGCAAAGTCAATCAAGTCCGCAGCTAATGAGATCGCAAAGGAAACTTCAGCAGCTGAAGCAGCAGCTGAGATCACAGCGGCAGCTGAACAGCCCGCTGCAGCCGAGGAAAAAGTTCCCGCAAAAAAGACCGCAAAAGCAAAGACTTCCGAGGCTCCCGTTTCTGAGCCTGTTCCCGCAGCACAGCCCG
Organism: Oscillospiraceae bacterium; assembly: GCA_051882725.1. Classification (GTDB taxonomy): domain Bacteria; phylum Bacillota; class Clostridia; order Oscillospirales; family Ruminococcaceae; genus RGIG4694. Next base: position 4,965 of record JBJESJ010000098.1, on the reverse strand, counting down.
AAAAGAAAAAAAGCTGCGGAAGAAAGCCTGCAGCTAAGAAGGCTGCCGAGTCCTCCGCTGCCGCAGAAGCTAAGACCGAGAAAAAGCCTTCAGCAAAGCGTACAAAGAAGGCTGCTGTTCCCGAACAGTCCGATTTCGATAAATTCGTTTCCGAGGTCAAGAAAAAGACCGAAAAGGCTAAGGCTCCCGCTGATTTCGCTGCGCAGGTAGCGATCACAGGCAAGGTAGACGGTATCTTCTACGTAAAGGCTGAAAACGGCTCTGCATATGCAGCAGGCTACAACTACGTAGGCGCCGATCTTTACGTTACCGCAGACAGCGAGACCTTCGCAGAGCTTATGAGCGGCAAGACTGATTTCGATTCCGCAGTTCTTGGCGGCAAGATCAGCTTTGAAGACGCACCCTTGAACACTATTATCGCTTTCAAGAAGGTCGTATTCTGATAATACATAAACCTGCTTTCGGCGGATCGGGGTATCTCGATCCGCTTTTTAAATTTTAATGGATGGGATAGATAGCATGAAACGCTCGGTTATCGGAATTGTCGCACATGTAGACTCGGGAAAAACTACCCTCTCGGAGGCTATGCTCTATATCTGCGGGGAAACGCGGAAAATAGGTCGGGTAGACGACGGAAGCGCCTTTCTCGACAGCTTTGAGGTAGAACGCAGACGTGGCATCACCGTATTTTCAAAGCAGGCTGTGCTCCATTACGGGGATACCGAGTTTATCCTGCTGGACACTCCCGGACATATCGACTTTTCCTCCGAGACCGAAAGGACATTTTCTGTGCTGGACTGCGCAGTTATGGTCATAAGCGGCATAGACGGAGTACAGAGCCACACCGAGACCCTCTGGCGGCTCCTTGACAGCTATAATATCCCCGTGTTCGTTTTCGTCAATAAGACCGATATTACTCACAAGTCCCGTGACGAGCTGATGAACGATATCCATTCCCGACTTGGCGGCAGATGCCTATATTTCGGCAAGGACAGACCCTCCGAGGAACTTTTCGAGGAGATAAGTCTCTGCAACGAGAATATCATGAACGAATATCTGGAGAGCGGTTCTGTAAGCTCCGACAGCATAAGAAAAGCCGTTTTCGAACGGAAAATATTCCCCGTGCTGTTCGGCTCTGCTCTGAAGCTGGACGGAGTTACGGAGTTTCTGGATATACTGTCGGAATATATTCCCGAAAAGACCTACGGCAGTACATTCGGAGCAAAGGTCTATAAGATAACCGAGGACAGCGGCGTAAGACTTACTCATATGAAGATAACGGGCGGCTCCCTTGCCGTTCGGACTGCTGTCGGCGACGAAAAGATAACGGCTCTGCGGCTCTATTCGGGTGAAAAATTCGCAGCAGTTCCCACTGCGGAAGCGGGAATGACAGTTGCGGCGGAGGGGCTATCCCACACCTTCGCAGGACAGGGGCTGGGCACCGAAAACGACGAAGCTGCGCCTCTTATCGAGCCTGTGCTCAACTACTGCGCTGAGATAACAGACAACACCAATATCCACACAGCTCTCGATATCTTCCGAAGGCTTGAAGAGGAGGACCCGCAGCTCCATGTGATATGGAACGAACAGCAGCAGGAGATACACGTCCGTATTATGGGCGAGATACAGCTTGAGATCCTTATGGGCATACTTTCCGAACGGTTCGGAGTTCATGTGAGATTTACTCACGGCTCTATCTGCTACAAGGAGACCATCAGCAATACCGTCGAGGGCATGGGTCACTTCGAGCCGCTTCGCCACTATGCAGAGGTACATCTAAAGCTTGAGCCCCTCCCCTGCGGCAGCGGCATAGTATACGATACAAACTGCCGCGAGGACTATCTCAGCGGTAATTTTCAGAATCTGATAATCTCCCAGCTGAAAGAGAAAACTCACATCGGCGCCCTGACGGGCTCTCCCATAACCGATATGAAAATAACGCTGATAGGCGGTAAATCTCACGTCAAGCACACCGAGGGCGGAGATTTCCGTCAGGCGGCTTACCGTGCGTTAAGACAGGGTCTGCGCTCGGCGGAAAAGGTGCTTCTTGAACCGTGGTACAGTTTCCAGATCGAGCTTCCTTCGGAAAATCTCGGACGGGCTTTGTCTGACATTCAGCAGATGAACGGTAAATTTTCATCTCCCGATACCATAAACGGAACATCTATTATCGAGGGTACCGCGCCCGTTTCCGAAATGCAGGGCTATCAGAAGGAGCTTATCGCCTATACAAAGGGAAAAGGCCGCATTTCCTGCGTTATTAAGGGATATTATCCCTGCCACAACACCGATGAAGCGGTCGCACAGATAAATTACGACTGCGACAGCGACATTGCCAACACCGCAGACTCCGTGTTCTGCACTCACGGGTCGGGATATGTTGTTTCGTGGAACGAGGCTCCCGAAAAAATGCATCTGGGGAGCTGTCTGAATCCTCCCAAGAATGAGGACTTCACTGTGACAAGTGAACGGCTTGACAGCTTTAAAGCTCGTCTTTACGATGATAAGGAGCTTATGGAGATATTCGAGCGCACCTACGGCAAGATAAAGCGCGACGACAGGACAAAAATGCGCAGGGATAAGCTCACCGAATATAAAAAGCCCTCCAAGCCGATAATTCCTATGGGCGAGGAATATCTGCTGGTGGACGGGTATAATATAATATTCTCGTGGGAGGAACTGAAAAAAATTGCCGAGGACGACCTTGATACGGCAAGAAGCGTGCTGATAAATCGGCTGTGCAGCTATCAGGGCTTCAAGGGCTGTCATCTGATACTGGTGTTCGACGCATATCGGGTCAAGGGCGACCACCGCGAGATAGAACAACACCACAACATCACCGTGGTCTACACAAAGGAAGCCGAGACCGCCGATACCTACATCGAAAAAACAGCCCACGACCTCAGCAGGAACCACAGAGTACGGGTCGCGACCTCGGATAATCAGGAACAGATAATCATTCTCGGAAACGGCGCTCTGAGAGTTTCTGCAAGTGAATTTGAGCTTGAGGTGCTGTCTGTCGAAAAAGCGATAGCAGCCTTTCTTGACAAGCCGCAGAAGCGGTTCATGGGGATAGATATCAAAGAATGAACAAGGGAACGCTGAAAATGCGTTCCCTTGCATTTATATTCCGAACAATTCAGCCAGTTCTCCCGTGCTGCCGCAGCAGCCGACTATGGGATATTTCTCCGCGTCGGTGCGAGACCTGAACCCGAAGCCGTAGGTCACGGCGATGAAATCCACTCCCGCAGCAGCAGCTCCCTCTGCGTCGTAGAAGCTGTCCCCTATCAGAACGGTCTCCGATTTTTCCGCGCCCAGCTCAGATATGACCATCTCCACGATATCGGCTTTGGTAAGCTTTCCCACAGGGTCTGCGCCGTGTATCACATCGAACACATCGGGCAGCTTTTTCTTAAGCAGAGCCTTTGCATAATCCTCACGCTTATAGGTGGCGGTGCCTATCTTATAGCCCGCGCTTTTCAGCGAAATCAGCAGATCGTCCATGCCCTCGTAGGGAGTGCACATATACACGCCCTCTCTGCCGTAAAACTCGCGGAACGATGCAACTGCGTTATCCACGCCCTCATCGGATAGACCGTACTCCGTTCTGAATGTCTGATGAAGGGGCGGTCCGATGAACTTTTTCAGCAGAACATCGTCCGCTTCGGGGAGTCCCTCCTTTTCGGCAGCGTATTTTACCGAAGCGTACACTCCCTCGCAGGTATCAACAAGCGTCCCGTCAAGGTCGAACAGTATTGCTTTATATTTCTTCATTTTATCATTCCTTTAGTCTGATTTCAAGCGGCTCGGAGATAGTCATGCCGTCGGGCGAGACCTCGCACTGGCGGCAGATGATATGTACGCCGCTTTTCGCCGCTTTTACGAGCGTATCGGAAAAAACGGGGTCGGTTTCGCGGTTAGGGGTGAAATATTTCATGCCCTTCATCTGGACGACGAAAAATGCATAGGCTTCGTATCCCTCGGAAGCAAGGCGGATAAGTCCGCACAGATGCTTTGTTCCCCTATCCGTAGGTGCGTCGGGAAATCGGACGATGCCGTCATTTTCCAGCGTAACGCCCTTGACCTCGATGACTATCCGTCTATCGCCGATCTCACCGTAAAAGTCAAAGCGGCTGTCTCCAATGGTGTATTCGGGGCAGAGTTTTGTAAATTCTCCCATTCCGCCTGCGGCAAGCCATTCTCCGACTGCCTTATTCGGGGCGACGCTGTCCATATTGATAAGTATCCCGTTCTTATATACTGCTGCAAGATCGTACTTCGTCTTTCTGGCAGGATTGTCCGAACGCGTAAGTATGACCTTTGCGCCCTTTTGGAGCAGTTCTCTGCACCGTCCCGTATTCTTAACGTGGCAGACCTCGTTTTCGCCGTTTATCAGAACATTCGCTATAAATCTGTTGGGGCGGCTGACAAACTCGCCCTCGATAATATTATCGTACTTCATATGATAATCATATCACGTTTGGATAATTTGTTTGTTATCAAATTGTTAATTGCAAATATTTTACATCGGCATGCATTTCAACTTAAAATTTTGCCGGATTTTTGTATAATCCTCCAATATGAATAAAAATTCAAACATTGTTTTAAAAAAGTGTAGAAATTGCCGCTGAAATATGTTATAATATGAATGTGTGTATTTATTTGTTTATCCCGGGATGCACAGCGTGCTTTTTACGGATATTTCCAACATCATGAAGGTGAGAATGCTATGAGCGTAATGTCAAATTCCGAACTTAAGATCAATGTTCTCGGCAAATGGATAAAAGAATATGACAATATAGTTTTTTTCGGAGGAGCAGGCGTTTCGACCGAAAGCGGCATACCCGACTTCCGCTCTGTGGACGGTCTCTATAATCAGAAATATGACTATCCACCCGAGACTATTTTAAGTCATGACTTCTTCTGCAGCAAGGTGAGCGAGTTTTACCGCTTCTACAAGGATAA
>JBJESJ010000097.1:0-8660 GCA_051882725.1 Oscillospiraceae bacterium | reverse complement strand
AGTGTAGTCTCGAATTTTTGTTTTTTCGAGTGTCTACTCTAAGGGGATTATATCATCGTGACATGCTCCGATGAAATCATACAAGACTTGTTTTCTTAAGCACACGGTCGCTGACTGCACCGAGGACCGTTCCGAATACTGCCCCTCCGATAAGACATATCAGAGCGTTCATTATCGTGGAATCAAGGGGCGTAAGCATGGGCACCATCATAAACAGGAACATTCCCACCATGCAGGAAAGCAGTATGGAAAGCCACAGCTTCTGCTTTGCGATAACGCTCATCAGCAGATATATCGGCACAAATACCGCGATAAGCAGCATTTTTGAAAGCAGGCACATTATCAGCGAATCAATACCGAAGCCTGTCATCTCAAAGGATAGTCCCGAAACTGCGCCGCCAAGCATCGTTCCCAGGAAAAAGCCCAGTATCATCAGCGCTCCGCCAACAAAGCATACCAGCGTTTTCGAGATAACATAATCGCTTTTCTTTGCGCGGACGGTAAACAGATTCTTTGCATATCCGCTTCGGAAATCGTCTGCCGTGAATATGCAGACCAGAACCGCTACAGCAAAATAAAGCAGATTGATGTTGCACATGCTCAGCATATCAATGCCTGCTTCTGCGGAGCCTGTATCGGAGCCGCTTTCGCTGACCGAACCGATTATCTGCCAAGTGCTGTCAAAGGCTTCGATCACTGTTTCTTTTCCTGTCTGCGGGTCAACTGAAACGGAGCCGTCCATCATCGTTGTCATCACCAGAATAAGTATCGGAACAACAAGACATATCCCCACCATGATGTATAGCAGCGGCATGGTGAACATTCTGCGAAAGTCCGTTTTCAGCATGCTTTTCAGTCTTTTTCCGAAGCTGTTGTGTTCAAATTTCGGCTCCATATCATTTACCCTCCATAAGGTCGATGTAGTATTCCTCCAGACCTATCTTGTCCGTGCCTATCTCGCTGACGATGATATCATTCTCGTAAAGATAAGAAACTATCTCCTCGGGAGGAACAGCGTCGTAAACACGGATATATCCGCTCTCGTCCTCCTCAACTCGGGAATACTTACAGCCCAGCAGATTCTTTGTCCTGCTCATTTCCGACGTTTTCAGAGCGGTATAGGTGCGGCAGTCTGCGTCCAGTTCTTCTGCGGTCATTTCACGTATCATCTTTCCGCCGCGGACGATGCCGTAATGAGTGGCTATCTTTTCCAGTTCTCCGAGGATATGGGAAGAAATAATGACGGTCGCGCCCGACTTTGAAATATCGGTCAGCACCTCGCGCATTATCCGCATACCGTCTGCGTCCAGACCGTTTATGGGCTCGTCCAGCACCAGCAGCTTAGGGTCTCCCAGCAGTGCCATTGCAATGCCGATACGCTGTTTCATGCCCAGGGAGCAGTTTTTGTACTTGTTGGAAGCTGCGCCCTCCATCCGCACTAATTTCAGTATCTTCTGCACTTCCTGCTCAGCGTTGGGTATGCTGAGATTTGCCGCCTGAAGCATCATATTGTTCCATACGCTGTAATTGGGAAAGCAGCCCGGCGATTCTATCAGCACACCCACCTTTGCTCTCACATCGGGGTCGGTATGATCTCTGCCGAACAGCTTTATCGTGCCGCCGCTTGGGACAAGAAGTCCGCATATGAGCTTTTCCGTGGTGGATTTTCCCGAGCCGTTCTCGCCGATAAAGCCGTATATCGCACCCATGGGGACGGTCATGTTCAGACCGCAGAGCGCCTGCTTTTCTCCGAAATTTTTGGATAAGCCGCTTATTTCTACTGCATTCATTCCGACCGCCTCCTTAATATACGTCGCACTTGGAAAGTATCTTCGTGCCGAGGAAATTATAAATGACCGTCCACGCCGCAGATACAGCAATGCATACCGGCAGAGTCAGCGCTGTGCTGTTCAGGCAGGCATAGACCGACGAGCCGTACAGGAAAATATTCAGCGCAGAATTGTTGCCGATGATCGCAGCCGCTCCGATGATAAGTATTCCCGTGCCAAAGAAAAAGCTTGAAGCAATGGACACACCGAAATATCTTCTGAAGATGATGTTGAGAAATGTGTAAAGGCTCGCCCAGCCGAGGCTCATGACCATTTTGCCTAAAACGGCGAAAACAAGGGAACTTACATTGACATCAAAGGGAGTGCCTGCCAGCAGTCCGGCAGCCGCTCCGCCGAGAAGGTAGGTGATGCACATACAAGCCATTGCAAAGGCACAGGTGATAGTCTTTGACATCATGTAGTCCTGCTTTTTTGAGTGAGTGGTGAAAAGCTGCTTCACGTAGCCGCTTTTATAGTCATGTCCGATGAAGATAGAGACCATTATCCCGCCGAAAATAAAGACCATGTTCATATTTGCATATTCGCCCATATTGCTGACCACATACAGCGGAGAATCCGCGGCAACTATCTGCCATGTGTTTGTGTACATTGGAACAGTCGGCTCGCCCGTCTGCGGGTCATTCATGCCCGATGTGCCCAGTATCATCGCGGGGATAATCGCGGCGATGGCAAGGAAGATATAAAACATCGGCGTGTGGAACAGCCGATAAAAATCAACGCCCAGCATGCTTTTCAGCCGCTTGCCAAAGCTCGGCGATTCAAATTTCAGTTCATGCTCCGACATATTATTCAGCCTCCTTTTTCGACATCAGTTCGATATAATACTCTTCAAGACCTATCTTGTTCTTTCTGACCTCGCTGACGATATGTCCGTTCTCCAGCAGATATCTCACTATCGGCTCTGTATCGTCAACGTCGTAGATGCGCAGATAGCCTTCCTCCTCGCGGACATCGCCGTATTTATCGGAGAGCACTCTTTTCGCACCCTGCATATCCTTTGTCTTGAGAGAAACGAAGGCTCTTGCCCGTCCTTCAAGCTCTGCGGCGGACATCTCCATTATCATTTTACCCTGACGGATTATCCCGTAATGGGTGGCTATCTTTTCAAGCTCTCCGAGAATGTGGGAAGATATAAGCACGGTGACCGAATGATTTTTCGTGATATCCACGAGTATCTCACGCATTATCCTCATGCCGTCGGTATCGAGACCGTTGATTGGTTCATCAAGGATAAGCAGCGCAGGGTCGCCCAGCAGTGCCATTGCAATGCCGATGCGCTGTTTCATGCCGAGAGAACAGCTTTTGAATCTGATGTGAGCGGAATCCTCCATGCGGACGATCTTAAGCACTCTATGGATATCATCGCGGGGATTTTCAAGGTTCAGATTGATAGCCTGCATCATCAGGTTGTCCCACACGCTTGAATTGGGAAAGCAGCCTGCATTTTCGATAAGCGCTCCCACTCTGACCCGCACGCCCGGGTCGGTATGATCTCTGCCGAACAGCATTATCTCTCCGCCGTCGGGCACAAGATGTCCGCAGATAAGCTTTTCGGTAGTGGACTTGCCCGAGCCGTTTTCGCCGATAAAGCCGTATATCGCCCCCACGGGCACGGTCATGTTCAGATGATCTACCGCATACATTCCGCGGAAGCTTTTTGAAAGCTCTCTGATCTCAATCGCGTTCATTTTCATTCTCCTTTATTTTTTGTACACAGCACTATCCTGCCTTATTTTTAAGGAACTGCTGGCTTCGCATTTGATCTGCGTTTCCTTAATATTATAATTTTCATATGTTTTTGAGTTGTTTGAGAAATGTTTAAGTTTTATTAAAGAGGAGCTTTTGCAAAAGCTTCCTTACAAAGCAGCAGGGACTGCCGCAGAATATGCTGCGGCAGTCCCTGCTGTCGGGTCGGAATGTACTATTTTTGGGGAGGATTTTTCAGGATAAAGTAAGTCATTCTCTATATGGTCTCAATTTTTTTTACTATTTTTAATGTAGCGGGAGCATTTTCGTCGAATCTGTAGCACGACGCCGATCTGAAATATTTTGCTCCGCTGGACTTAGGCAGATTTTTCTGTTCGGCGACAACATATCCGAAAGGCTCAAGTATGCACTTTATCATAAGTCCCACAGCCTGTTTGGTAAAGCTGTCTTTCAGAGATATCGTCGGAGCCGAAAAGCTGTCGAAAAGCTTCTCGATATCCTTTGCCACGGGTGAAAGGGCAGGCTTTCCGCTGTCTGACGCTTCTATCATCTTAATGATAGAAGCGTCCGCGGAAAGAAACTCAAAGAAAAGTATAGCTTCCGGATTTCCGCCGAATTTCTGACAGTTAGGGTTTGCTGCGATAAAGTCATTGAAGGACGCTCTCTTATCGTTCATGGTCAACATTCCTTTTTAAAAAGATTTGATTTGATATATATAAAATGACATATCTGAAATCAAATGTCAATAGCTTTATGAAAATAACTGCACATATTTTCGTCTGATTCGTTGTTAATAATAACGGACGATATTTCCTCACCCCAAACTTATGGTTACGGAAATATAAAATTAAGATAAAATTGCACAAATCGTAACGGTTTTTTCACGTTATATTGGTAAAATTGTTGATATAAATTGACATATTGCAGTAAATGGAGGTTTGTTTATGGGGGAAATTGTAGAATATGATCCGAATATGTATAGGATCAAAACTGTGAACGATGTCAGGAGCACGGATTCGCCGCTGACATATTCCGGCATCAATAAGGCCGCCGAGCTTGTAAAGCGGAACATCAACAGCTTGCCCGGCGCCGCAGATATGATAGATAAGTTCAGGACATCGGGTGCATATGAATATGTTGCCAATCTGACTAAGGAAGAGCTTGAAAAGATCGAAAAGGGAGAGATCAAGCTCGGAGATTCAAGCAAGGAGCCGGGAGCAAAATTTCCGGCTATATATGAACCGGGCTCTAAAGGAAATAAAAAGTATGTGACATTGTCAAAAAAGCAGCTGCCAAGTGATTTTCTGAGTTCTGTCAACTCCTTTGTCATGCAGAGGGAGCTCAATCGGATATCACAGGAGCTGATAGTGATAAACACAAAGCTTGATTTCATAGAGCGTGGACAGCGAAATGACAGGATAGCATTGGTACTTGCGGCTCGTCAGCAGTTTATCGAAGCACTTTGTATTGAAAATGACCCTTTTCTTCAAAAAAGTCTTTTCTCGCAGGCTATAACTACCGCAAACAGCGCAAGATTTCAGCTTCATACCTCACTGAACAGTGATATCGAATCGCTTCTTGACTTGAGCAAGTCCTCCTCCAATAAGAAAAAGGTCAATACATTAAGCCTTAATATACGCGAATCCCTTACATATATCAACGTTTCGGCGATGATATCCGCAAAGTCATATGCGGCTATGGAGCAGCAGAAGGCTTATAAGGAGACTCTGAAAAGCTATAAGGCTCTGCTGGAAGAAACGTTCTATGAGAGTAAATTCAAGGATGCTACCTATGCGCAGGCGCTTTATGACAACTGGGACGTAACAAGATATGGCAATTCTATTGACTGGCGTACCCTCCCCGAAAATATCATTAATAAGATATCTTCCGCTGTAAATGACAGCGACCTGATACAGATAGACCTGAATGAGCTGTACGGACTTTCCGAGGATGGCGGAAAGGTCGTATTGGAGGTAAAAAACGGAGATTCCGAAGATGACGGACAGGTGGTGATCAGGATTGAGCAGGAAATGTAAATGCTGCAATAAGGAACTTCCCGAGGACTATAAGGGTTCTGTGTGCAAAAGCTGTAAGGACAACAGGGCAAACAAGGCAAAAGAAGTGTGTGCCGCCGTCGGTGCAGCAGTTATCACAGTCGGAAGCATCGTATTGAAAATAGTCTTAAAAAAGTAGCCGTATGCTCACCGTATCCTGAGGTGCTGCGCTCCCGAAGGCTTAGTATCGAACAGATGCCATGCCTTTCTGCCGAATAAAAAATTTTCCCGAGCTATTGACATTCTTAAAACAATGTGTTATAATCGACTATAGTCGGAAACGGAGGACTGCTTATGCCAAGACCACAGCGCTGTCGGAGAGTATGCGAAGAGCCTGAATTCAGCGCGTTTTCTCCCGACGGGATACCCAATAATGAGTCTGTTACATTGACTGTCGATGAATACGAGGTCATACGCCTTGTTGACCTTGAACAGCTGACTCATTTGCAGGCGGCGGAGCAGATGAATATTTCCCGCCCTACTGCGACGGAGATATACAATGCGGCGAGGATAAAGATCGCAGACTGTATCGTAAACGGAAAACGTCTCGTTGTATCGGGAGGGAATTATCGGTTATGCAGCGGAGGTATCTGCGGCGGAATGTGCAGAAGGCAGAACCGTGACGCAATATGTATCGGGAAAGGAAAAAATACTATGAGGATCGCAGTAACATATGAAAACGGACAGATATTCCAGCATTTCGGACATACGGAGACATTCAAGCTCTATGACGTCGAAAACGGCAGGATAGTCAGGGAAGAAATTCTTTCCGCCAACGGCAGCGGACATGGCGCTCTTGCGGGGCTGCTTGCCGCTAACAGAACAGACGCGCTCATCTGCGGCGGGATAGGCGGGGGAGCGCAGGCTGCTCTGGCAGAAGCGGGGATAAAGCTCTACGGCGGAGCAAGCGGAAGCGCCGACGAGGCTGTAAAGGCGCTGCTTTCGGGAGAGCTTGGATACGACCCTGATGTAAAATGCAGTCATCACGAGCATGAACACGGCAATGAGAGCCACAGCTGCGGCTCTCACGGCTGTCACTGAGGAAGCGACCGCTTTGCCCGAGTCCTTTATGGAAACACCGCACAGACCGCGCCGGCATCCCTGCCGGCGCGGTCTTTTTGCCGCAGAAAAGCGGCATTCACTGTTGAATGCCGCCTGTTTTGAGATACCGTGATATCAGAAGCCTCCGCCGCCGTGTGTGGTGTCCGAAGAGGAGATGTGCGTATCCGAGCCGCCCGAATTGCTGTCGGACTCCCTTTCCGTGGCGTCAACATGGGAATAAAGGAATATGTCCCGTGAAGCGGTCACATTCAGGCTGTCCTTCTTCACATAATCGGAAGCGAGCGAGTTGCTCTTCACCGACTTCAGCTGTAACTTCATAACGCCCGTTGCGATAAGTGCGATAACAAGACCTGTTCCGAGAGATATCAGAAGATTCCTTACCAGAGGAAATTCTCCCTTAGGAAGGCTTCCCACATCGTATGGGGTGCCGCTGTCTGCCTGCGTGATGAAATCATCGCACAGCAGGACGAATTCCTCAAAAGCCGCCGAATAATCGCCGTCAAGAAGCTCGGGGGTGATCTGCCTGCCGATATACTGAATGCCCTCGTCGGTAAATGCTGTGATGCCGAAGCCGCAGGTGGATATCCAGCTGTTTCCCGAAGAATATGTACCGTCGCCGCCGATATTCACCAGAAGCAGGAGTCCGTCGTTGTTATCGCCGAAGCCGAAGCCGTTGTAATCGTAGAAATCATCTGCGTACTCCATTAGAGACTTTCCGTCGGACGAATCAATGGTAACGACAACAATATCCATCTGCTGTCTGTCGCTGACCTCATTAAGGTAAGCGAGCAGATATTCTTCCTCGTCGTCGGAAAGCACATCTGCCATGTCGGTGAGTCTTGTGGGCTCACTGAGGATTATCGTGGAATTTTCTCCGATTGTGTAGCCTGTTCCGTCGGGGAGATACTGTTCCTCATCCGCCGCGGCGGTCACTCCGAGAGCACTTGCCAATGCAAGGGTGAGCATAAAAGCCGAAATGATCTTTTTCATTCTCCGCACCTCCTTACAGCAGCCACAGCAGATAGCTTACCGCAAATGCCGCAGCGCCTATTACAGCGGTCAGACCTATAAGCCACTTCCAATATGCCGACTTGTCAACGGGAAGATCGCCCACAAGCTTACCTGTCTGTCCGTTCATTGCAAAGGTGTATTTCTGACCGTTCCATGTGGTGTTGAGTATCCACACGGGATAGAGCGCATATTTTGCTTTGCCGTTACTGAGGTGTATCCCCGTGGATTCGGGTATGCAGGTATCATAGCCGATAACGGTGGAAGCAAATGCAAGCTCGGTGCTTTTTCTGACGCGTTCATTGGCACGTTCGACGCTGTGCTCGGCGTCTGCGTCGTACTTATCAGCCAGATATCCCGCAAGATATGCAGTCCTGAAATCCATCGCTTCCGAGAAGTCGAAGGGCTCAATGGATTCCATGAGGTCGTCCTCAGTTTTCTTGGAGCCGTCCACGGGAACGTGCTCGAAGGACAGGGTGCCCTCACGCATTACCAAGAAATAGCTTGTTTCCGTGTAGTTATAGCGGCTGTCGCTCCAGAAGCGGGTCTTGGTGGCCCTGTAGCGTATGGCAGCGTCCGCGTCTGCGTCGAAAAGCCAGAAGGGGACGTAAACTCCTTTTATCTCGTCGATATGGTTCTGGTCCCTGAATATCTTCGGCAGCAGCCTTTTCCCCTTGTAATGCTCGTTGAGAGCCTTTTTCGCGGCTTCCTTGTCAAGCTTGAAGGGGATAATATAGTCGGGCTTGAGATCGCCCGTGAACTGACCTGTCATTACCACGGGACTGCCGCAGTAGGGGCAGGCTGTCGCGGCGGTATTTTCATCGCCCACTATCTCTCCGCCGCATGATCTGCATACATAAGCGTTCAGACCGTCTGTTTCTCCGTTCTGCCACTGAGAGCCTGCGGAGGTCTCCCACTGCATGTCGTCATGCTGCATATTGTTCAGCGCCTCGTCGTAGGAGGCAAGAGCTTCCGCTTC
>JBJESJ010000096.1:0-8832 GCA_051882725.1 Oscillospiraceae bacterium | reverse complement strand
CCGTTAATGCTCTTCGTGATAAGGCAGAGCTTGGAATGTACCTTGAAGCCGTTCAGTCCGTATATCACCGTACAGCCCGCTGCTTCGAGACGGCGCGACCATTCGATGTTGTTCTCCTCGTCGAAGCGTGCCTTCAGCTCAACAAGGACAAGCACATCCTTGCCGTTTTCGGCAGCTTCGATAAGAGCGTTTACCACTTCGCTGTTCTTGGCGACTCTGTACAGGGTCATTTTTATAGAAACGACGTTCTTGTCAGCCGCCGCTTCGTGCAGCATGTTCAGAAATGGCTTTATGCTGTCGAAGGGATAGGCAAGGAATTTGTCCCGTTCCTTTATCTGAGGAAGGATAGGTCTTCCGTCGATAAACTGCGACGATTTCTGTGGTATCCTCTTGGGATAGAACAGCTCGGACTTCTGACGGAGATGGTCCTGCAGCTCAAACACAAAGGAAAGGTCCAGCGGAGAGATATTTCGGAAAACATATTTCCTCTCAATGTCCATGTATCTGCACAGCTTGTTCACTATCTCTTCGTCGAGCTCCCGTGAAAGCTCAAGACGGACAGGAGAAAGCCTTTTCCGCTGTTTGATGATATCCTCCATGAATTCGCGGTAGTCAAGGTCCTCGTCGTATAGAGCGTCCGCGTCGATATCGGCATTTCTCGTGACCCGCAGCAGCGACTTTGACTTTACGGTATACTCCTTGAAGACCTGCGGAACAAAATGCAGGATCAGCTCCTCGGAAAGGATATATGTACCGCTGTTTTTGCCTACCTCGATAAGTCTGGGGATAACTCCGCTTCCGCAGGGTATCATGCCAATTTTTTTCTTGCCGTTTTTCTTTTCGAGGACAGCCGCCGCATAGATATCCTTGTTTTTCAGAAAGGGGAAGGGCTGCCTTTCGCCCACGATAACAGGGGAGAGAAATGGCGCTATTTCGGAATTGAAATACTCTTCAAGATGTTCATTTTCCTTTTTATTGATGTTTCTGAAATTTACTATCCTGACATTGTGCTCTTCAAGCCTGCCCATGAGCTTTCCGTAGACGATATCCTTCCGTTCGTTAAGGCTGTGTACTATGTCGAGGACTGCGTCGAGCTGTTCGCCTGCGGTCATGTTTGTTTTATTGTCACGGATATTTTTGTCCAGAAGCATACTGTCGATGAGAGAACCCACCCGCACCATAAAAAATTCGTCAAGGTTGCTCTGATATATGGACACGAAGGAAAGCCTTTCGCAGAGCGGATTTTTCTCGCTTTCCGCTTCCTCAAGAACTCTTTCGTTGAATTTCAGCCATGATATCTCCCTGTTCATGTAGACCTGCTTTTTGCAGACCGATGTTTTGCTCATTTAAGATCGCTCCATTTCTCCGCATTATTATCATAGATTTGTTTCAGCTGTTCGTCGGACAGATCGTCCACGGGATTATCCGTGTTTACGATAACGGCGATCCCGTCCCTTGCCACCGCTTTTTTGGTGAGCAGTTCATTTTCGTAATCGGCAAGCTCGCGGGAGGACATTGCAAGATCGCATTCTCCGCGGATAGCCGAATTCAGTCCGTCCGAGGAATCCGTTGCGGTTATCTCGATGACTGCGTTCGGATTATATCTTCCGTAATCCTCCGCCATTTTTTCCATAAGCGGAGCCATCGACGTGGAGCCGCATATGGTTATTTCACCGGACGATTTATCCGACAGAAAGCTCGTGCTGTTCTTTACGGCGACGCACTCCTCGTCGGCGAGCGCTTGTCCCGCGCTCATTATGTATGCGAGAAAATCCGTTTCTGCGGCGGATAATTCTCCGCTGTAGGCAAGATAATAGCTTCTGCACAGGGGATATTTCCCGCTGCTTACGTTATCCTCGGTAAGGGGGACTCCGTTTACCGAAACAGCCTTTACATTTTCGGGCAGAGCCTCCGTGCCGTATGCCGCATAGCCTATGGCATTTTCGTCGGCGGAGACCATCTCCCATACCTCTTCGGTGGACAGCGCTATATTGTCCGTACCGTTTGCGCTTGTCCCGATGATATTTTCAAATTCGTCCCTTGTTCCCGAGCCTTCCTCGCGGGAGATGACGGCAATTTCGCCCATTCCCGAAAGGTCGGGGAGAGTGCTTTCCGAAGTGCAGGCGGAAAGCGTCAGCACTGCACAGACAGCCGCAGTTAATATCAGACGGTCACGCATTCCGCACCTCCGACGATATCTATGTTTTCGGATTCCGCTTCCGCCTTCAGATCCACGAAGGATATATTGTCCGCAGCTTCCTCGGCGATACCGATGCAGTTGTCGGCTATCCTGTCAAGGCTGTGGAGAATATCCGCGTAATATGGGGTAAGCGCCGCGTCGCAGTCCTTTTTCTTCACGCGTGTAAGATGTGCCTTGCTGAGCTTTTTCTGGGTCTTGCGCATTTTGTCCTTGCACTTTGATATCTTGCGCACTGCTTCCGTATCGCCGTTTTCTACCGAAGCCATTGCCCGTCCGAAAAGATCGTCCGCGATGTCGAAACATTCTCCCAGTTCGGAAACTGCTTCCTGTGAAAGAGACCTTTTATCGTCGGAAAGCTTGTTCAGTACGACGGACATATCGGAGCAGCGGTCGGATATACGTTCGATATTATTCGTTACGAACAGCAGTCCCGCTGTCTGTTCCGACTGAGCTTCGGTGAGATTTCCTCCCGAAAGCATTTTTGTTATGTATGCGGAAATGCTTTCGTGAAGATTCTTTACGGTGCTGTATTGATCGTCGAACCCGGTGCGGACAGCTTCGCCGCCGTTTCCGCAGAAAAGCTCTCTTGTTCTGCCGAGCAGAGCTGCTCCGAGATCTGCGAGACGTTTGATCTCCTCGGAAACAAGATACATTGCCGCAACGGGCTGACCGATAAGCTTTTCATCAAGGAATCTGGGCTTGGAATCTGCAAGGATACTCTTGTCTTCGCCTCTTATGATAAAGTTGACTATCTTCACCATAACGGGTATCAGCGGCAGCCAGATAAGCGTACATGCGATGTTGAATGTAGTATGAGCGTTTGCTATCTGTCTTGCGATAACGTCCACCTCGCTGCCCTTGGGTGAGATGAACTGCACGAATTTCGACAGCACGGGGATAAGAAAGGCAAAGAGGATACTTCCGCTGATATTGAATACGCTGTGAGCCACTGCGGTGCGCTTGGCATTCTTCGACTGTCCGATGGACGCAAGGAGCGCAGTGATGGTCGTACCTATGTTATCTCCCAGCAGTATGGGGATAGCTCCCGCCAGACCGATAACGCTTGTAACGCCGTCGGGTCCTGCCTGCGAGGCGAAATTCTGGAGCACGGCAATGGTAGCCGAGCTGCTCTGCACAACGACGGTCATAACTGCACCGAGAAGGATCCCCAGCACGGGTATCTCCGCTACCTTTCCCATAAGATCGGTAAATACGGGGCTTCCTGCCAGCGGCTTCATTACTCCGCCCATTATCTCAATGCCCTCAAAAAGAAGTCCGAACGAGAAGATGACCATTCCTATATTTTTTACCTTTTCCTTTTTGCTTACGAAATACAGGATAAATCCGATGAAAATTATTGGATAGATGTAGTTGCTTATCTTGAATGCCATAAGCTGCGCTGTCATGGTGGTTCCGATATTTGCTCCGAAGATAACGGAAATAGCCTGCGGCAGCGACATGAGTCCCGCGCTGACAAAGCCGATGACCATTACCGTAGTGGCGGAGCTGCTCTGCAGGACCGCTGTTACAAGAGCTCCCGCAAGAGCGCCCATTATCGGATTTTTAGTGAGAAAGCTGAGTACCTTTTTCATTTTTTCGCCGGCGGCCTTCTGAAGAGCGTCGCTCATGCTGTTCATTCCGTATAGGAACATAGCAAGTCCGCCCACAAGTCCGAATATGATCTTTACATTCTCGTTCATGGTTTTCCTCCGAAATAGTTTTTTATACGATTTTATTCTACATCTGTCGTGTAAAATCCGAAACCGCGGCTGTGTAAAATCTGTGTAAAGCCGGATCCTGTGCTTTAACATTGCCGAAAAAATGTGTTATAGAGCCCGAATATCGGAACAATGCAAAAAGACCGTTCATGAATGAGCGGTCTTTTTGTATTCGGGTTATTTTTTAATTACCCATTATTTCCACAAGCTTGGTTTTGAGGTCATTTTCTATCTGTCCCAAAGCCTTTTCGGCTTCGGCGCGTTTCTGTCTGCCCTCTTGCTGTATCTGAATGGTCTCCTCAATGGTATCGATGAGATTTTTATTCACCCTTTGCAGAGTCTCCACATCGACGATGCCGCGGTTGGATTCCTTTGCGGTCTCAACGGTGTTGGTTTTCAGCAGCTCGGAGTTTTTCAGCAGCATGCTGTTGGTGGTCTCGGTTATCTCACGCTGCATTTTCAGCACCCGCTGCTGATTATTCAGCCCCATGGCAATGACGAACTGACTCTTCCAGATAGGAATGGTATTGAGCACCGCAGTCTGTATCTTGTCCACGAGGACGCGGTCGTTATTCTGGATGAGCTTTATCTGGGGAGCGGTCTGGACTGCTATGGTGCGGCTCAGTTCAAGGTCGTATATCTTCTTTTCAAAACGATCTATCTCGTC
This sequence comes from Oscillospiraceae bacterium, assembly GCA_051882725.1. Classification (GTDB taxonomy): domain Bacteria; phylum Bacillota; class Clostridia; order Oscillospirales; family Ruminococcaceae; genus RGIG4694. The sequence goes on along the minus strand of JBJESJ010000096.1, from coordinate 4,247 downwards.
CTCAAAATCGCGGACAAGCTGTGCGTCCATGGGATCGCCGCTTGCCTGAGCCTCCGCTCTGAGCTTGGGGACGGTCTCGGTCCTCATTTCTTCGACGCGTTCTTTGCCTGCCTGAATGTAGAGTCCCAGCTCGCGGAAGCAGTCAAGATTCTGCTTGTACATTATATCAAAAACGCTGATATCCTTGAGCATATCCATCCTTGCTTTTTCGAGAGCGGCTTCAATCCTGTCTATCTGGACCTCTGCCTTGCTGTAGCGCTCCGCCAGCTTTTTCAGAGCTTTCACCGCATTTTTTACTCCCGGCAGCTTGGACAGGATACCGTTATCGTTTGTCAGCGACGACGGGTCGAGACTGTTTATCTCCACTACAAGATCGGACAGCAGGTCGCCCACCTGTCCGCCGTCCTTGGAGCGGACGTTATCCAGAATGGAATCGGTAAATTCCGTCAGCCTTCGCTGGGCGCCGATGCCGTACTGAACGGTCGTCCCGGGGTCGGTAAGGTCGATGCTTTCTTTTATCATGGCTATCTTCGCCTTGTCCTCGGGAGTAAGGTCAGGCTGTGTATCAGCGTTCTGCACCGACAGGGAAGTGTTCTCCTCCACAGCTATATTTTTTGTTTTTGCAAGGGTCGCCAGACTTATTTCCGACATGATTAATCCTCCAATTCTTCCATAATTATTTTCATTACCCGATAATCGGGCATGTTAATGACAGCGTTGAGCTCGGGCGCGATACCGTTCACGGTCACTCCGCCCTCCGAGGAAATATCGCAGCCGCTCGTGCGGAAGCCGTGCTTTTCCCATGCCAGCTGCTGTATTTTTTCGTCGCAGAGTGCTTCGGCGCCTGCTTTTCCCGTTTCGTCGAGAGCGATGTAGATATGAGTTGACCATAATGTGGGTGTGGGATAGATGATGACTATATCATCTGCCAGCTTTTCATACTGCGAGGGATTTTCAGCCGCATATTCCAGCAGCTGGTTTTCGTAGCCTGCGATAACAGGCTTTGCGCCGATGCCCGTGCGCAGGAACTGATTGAACAGGTCCGAGGATGATGTTTCCATATATCCGAGGTCAGCGAATATAGCCTTGAGCTGCGGCATTATTTCCGCAACGCTGTTCTCGTCAGCGGTCTTTCCGCCGCACAGCACGTTTGCCAGCAGCGCCGCGAACATATTGCCCGAATTTGAGCGCACAGGATCGGTAGTATCCACCGAAACATTGCCGTAAAGCTCGGGAAGCCCCGCGTCAGCCCATGATACGCCGCTCGTTATCTTTTTGGTGAGCTTTTCCATATCCGCGTAATAGACCCCGTCGGACAGGGTGACCGTACCGTCGGACATAAGCGCCTCGGCAACTGCCTTGTGGGAGTAGAGCACTATGGGCGTGTTGAAGATTATCTCATCGGATACGGGGTCTCCGTGCTGTTCCTTGTAGTATTCCAGCGCCGTCCTGCTGGAGGGGAAAAGATAATCCCTGCCGGTCTGGTCTGCGGTGACCATATCAAGGGAGCCTGCGCGGGAATATTCAAAGGAGATATGATACTTTTTGGCAAGTATTCCTGCTATTTCCTCGTCCTCCATAATACCTATCTTTTCGCCGCCCAGATAGCCGTTTATCACGGTGAGCTCCGTATTTTTTCCGTAGAAATAGTAGACTGCCGCGCCTATTATCACAATAAGCAGCACAGCCGCACCTATCAGCTTCGATCTCATTTGTCCATCTCCATTTTAACCGTTTCCTCCAAGAGCTGTATTTCAGCCTGCATGTCGGTAAGCTCGCCCCGCATAAGCTTTTCAAACTGACCGCTGAACGCCTTGTTCAGCGTGGAAAGTGCGCTTCGGGTGTCCTTTTTGAGCTTGATTATCTCTGCAGTTTCGATGTTTGCGTCCTGCAGAGAGATATACTTTGTCAGCAGCTTTGAAGCGCAGTCCTGATAATAGTCGATAAACTGCCTTGCCTGACGAATCTTCAAAGGATTCTGTTCCAGATAGGTTATTATCGCCTCTGAAGTGTCCGCCAGCTTTTCGGCTTCGCCCTTCACCTGCAGGTCGCCTATTTTAAGGATAGATCTTTTTATGCTGTCGCAGTCCTCTTTTGCTTCAAGGAGCTTCTGTTCAAGCTCTGCGCCGTTTTCGATGAATTCGATGTCCATGCCGCCTATCCTGCGCTTGGGCTTTGTAACAAGATACAGTCCGACGTATGTTCCCACAGCTGCGGGAATGTCGATGAATACCGACCATTCCAGCAGGAAAAGCAGTATTATGAAAACTGCTCCTGCCGCCGCCGCTGAAAAAATAGCCGCAATATTCTGCCGAAGATCGTTTTTCACATTAATTATATCCTTTCACGCTGCGGAATGCTCCGATAAGATCGTCTCTTCCGTCGAAAACTCTTGCATTGGTAAGCTCTGCGAGCTCATTCAGCTGTTCGTCATCGGCATCGCCGAACATTATGGAGAATATGGGGATATTCTCTCCGCTCGCCTTATATTTTTCGGTGAAAAGCAGACGGTTTTCGGTTTGAGAAGCACCGTCGGTCATAAGTATCACTGCGGGGCAGTATTTGGACATATCGAAATTCATCGCTGCAAACTCCAGTCCTTTTTCCACTGCTGTATATATGTCGGTGCCGCCGCCGGGCTCTTCCTCCGATATTTTTTGGAAAAGCTCCTTGAGGTATTCCTCGTCCGACCCTTCAGAGGTATATATCGCACGTACCCGTTCATCAAATATCACTGCCGCATTGACTTCATTTTCCGCTGCCTGCAGGAGATTTTTCTCCGCATTTTCGGGGATAAGCAGCTCTTCCATAGCCTTGACGAGCTGAGTGTTTCCCTCGCCGCTCATGCTGCCTGAAAAGTCAAGGCAGTAGATGTTCAGCGACGGTTTGCGGAAGATGGTCTGATACAGATTGAGCGCCTTCATCAGAGTATCCTCCGAGGGCATTGTTATCTGTGAAAGTATCCTGTCCGTATCTATGCCCCATTCCGCATTGAAGATATCGGGGTACTGTGAATAGTCCTCGGTAAAGGCAGTCCGTCTGCCTGTCAGGCGGATCTTTTCCTGTACGTCGTCGGACAATAGATATTCCTGCACCTTAAGGAAAGCCTCCTCCTTGTCCTTATCGCCGTGGTCGGCGTAGGCGAGGGGAGAATCTGCCACGGTCAGCCCGTCACAGGGATAGACCGCGTAAAGAGGCTCTCTGCCCTGTGAGATAAGCTCCTTGTTTGCCGAGATGATAAGCGATTCATAATTCACCATAGCGTCATAGTCGCCCGCTAAGAACATGTCCTTGAGCCAGTCGGAGCTGCCGGAGCTGCGGTCGATGCCCGAAAAGAGAGCGGTAATGCTTTCCTTAAGCTCGGGGGAGTCCAGATCCTCGGAGGTCAGCGCCGAGGTCTTGCCCGTGAGGGCGTACAGAAAGCCGATATATGCGCTTGCTCCCGAGTTGGACTGGGTGGCGCTGGTCATGCAGAAGCTGAGCTCCCCCGAATTTATCGCCTCTAAGATATCATTTACGGAAACATCGCCGTCGGTAAAGCCGAGCTTTTCCGCAAGAGACGTTTTTATCCCGAACACCACGGGGGAGGACGATATCGATGCATCGTGCTTGATTATGTGCTGCTCATCGCCCAGAGAGAGCCATATCCCCGAAGCGGGCCAGACTGCGTCATAATCTGCGGCGCCGCTTTTGAGCTCGTTCATGATATCCACTGAGCCCTTGTAGGTCATTTCAATGCCGATGCCCGTTTTCTTCGAGCATTCGGCGAGGATATCGGAAAGCTCCTTGTTTTCCGAGCCCGATAGTATCCTGATAGTTTCCTTCTGAAAAATACCGCCGTCGAAGCTGTTATCCGAAGACGAATCTCCCGACATACCGCAGGAGGACAATATCCCCGCAGACAGCACGGCGGATAATACCATGCAGAATGCTTTTTTCATAAAAACCGCCTCATATACTTTATATTTAATTTATTATAGCATATGGAATGTAAAATCCGATATCGCGGATATGATAAATCCGGGTAAAATCCGATGTGCGGCATTTTTTTAATATATTTCCTGAAACCTATTGACAAACCGTAGATCAGGTGATATAATTGTATACATAGAGATTATACAATTTATACTTGCACTGCCGTCCGGAAGGCTTGCAGGTATTTTAGGAGGCGCTGTTCAGACAGCTTCCTCTGTCCCAAGGAGTGTACACTAAAATGAATATCAACATCAGTAATGCAAACGGTGAGG
>JBJESJ010000095.1:0-36412 GCA_051882725.1 Oscillospiraceae bacterium | reverse complement strand
CGACGAAGAGGACTCCAAGAGATATATGCATCACTATAACTTCCCATCCTACTCGGTAGGCGAGACAAAACCCTCAAGAGGTCCCGGAAGACGTGAGATCGGCCACGGTGCTCTCGCAGAGCGTGCGCTGGAGCCCGTTATCCCCTCCGTTGAGGATTTCCCCTATGCTATCAGACTGGTTTCTGAGGTGCTTTCCTCCAACGGTTCCACATCGCAGGGCTCTATCTGCGGCTCCACACTGGCTCTTATGGACGCAGGCGTGCCCATCAAGGCTCCCGTTGCAGGTATCTCCTGCGGTCTTATCACAAGAGATGACGGCAGCTTCATGACTATGGTCGATATTCAGGGTCTGGAGGATTTCTTCGGCGATATGGACTTCAAGGTAGGCGGTACTCACAAGGGTATCACCGCTATTCAGGTGGATATCAAGGTGGACGGTCTTACCTATGACATCATTAAGGAGGCTTTCGCTAAGACTCACAAGGCGAGAGATTATATCCTCGATGAGATCATGCTCAAGGCTATTCCCGAGCCCCGTCCTCAGGTGGGCGAGTATGCTCCCAAGATGCTCCGCACTGTGGTTCCCGTTGACAAGATCAGAGAGGTTATCGGTCAGGGCGGCAAGGTAATCCAGAAGATATCCGCTGACTGCGATGTCAAGATCGATATCAACGACGACGGAAACGTATTCGTTTCGGGCGTAAATCTTGCAAACGCACAGAAGGCTGTTCAGATAATCAACACTATCGCAAACGATCCCGAGATCGGCGCTATCTACAAGGGCAAGGTAGTTCGTCTTATGAACTTCGGCGCTTTCGTTGAGATAGCTCCCGGCAAGGACGGTCTTGTTCACATCTCCAAGCTGGACAAGCAGAGAGTTGAAAAGGTCGAGGACGTTGTTTCCATCGGCGACGAGATAGTCGTAAAGGTAATGGAGATAGACAACCAGGGCAGGATAAACCTTTCCAGAAAGGATGCTCTTGCAGATCTTGAGGCTAAGAAGAACTCCGCTTCCCAGAACTCATGACCCTCAGATAATAAATGAACCAAACACCTCCCGTTTCATATAATGAAATGCGGAGGTGTTTTTATGGAAACGGGCTTTTATATTTTTATCGCAGTAATGCTCATCGCGGCGGCAGCGGAGGTCATACTGTCATTTTATTATCGTCCGGAAAGGGTGATATTTTTCCCTGTGACAAAGGATATCCGAATAGACAGCTCCGCTGCCGAGGAGCTCTTCGGCGCTTCGGGAAAAACGAAGATATGCTTTCTCAATATGGGCGCGGACCCTGCTTTGTGGAATACTCTTGCGGAAATGGCGGAAAATTCCGAAAATGTTTTTTGCCTTGATGAAGCAGATATATTGACATATCTATAAAAATGTGATATAATCATATCATGTTATTAGTGATATCCGCTCCGACGCTTATCTGAGTTGTTCGGAGCAAGGCAATGCTTCGGAGGGTTTAGAATGTCGGAAAGCAAAAAAAAGACAAAGACAAAGACAAGGATAAAGCACCCTGTTCTTCTGGTGCTGTCGCTCATTCTTATGGTCGGCTTTGCAGCTGCCGCATTTGTCGGCGCAAAGGTCACCCGCGGACTTACCGGGGAATATTTCAATCTTAACGAGCTCACTCCCGAGACCTCTTACGAGGGACGGATAGTTTTCGGTCAGGTGTATGCTTCGCTGGGTACATACGGTCAGAGATATAAGACCGACGAAAACGGCGATATCATCAGCGAAAATGATCTTGATTACTTCTATCTGGTTCAGGCAAACGACGATTACAGCATCTCCATTCAGACGGACGATCACGATATGGCAGCTAAGCTGGACGCTCTTACCGCGGCAAGCGACAGGTTCGCCGAGGGCGAGACCGACAGCATCGAGTATGAGACTATCGAATACAGCGGCATGCTCATTGCGCTCAACGAGGACGAACTGAATCATCTGTACAGCTGGGTGCTGCAGCAGGGAAGATACGGCGCTGAGACCGTTGAGGAGGCAAGCAAATATATTATCCCCTATAAGATATGCAGCTATAACAGAAACGGCGGACTTCCTCTGCTTATTGTGGGCTGCGTCGGATTTGCGGGCTTTGCTGTTGCTATGCTGGGACTTCTGAGACAGCGCGTTGACATTGAGGACGATGAGATATAAGCTTTGATATCATCGGCGGCGGATATTTTCTGCCGCCGATTTTTATGTCGGCATAATACAATTATTTTATGGGATCCGACTTTATAATAATTCTGCGCTGAATATGTATGGCAGAGAAATAACCGGATGTACTACTGCGAGTACGGCGCATATGCAATAAAAGTGAACACAACTACACCCGTGAACTTATACGGAGGAATTATCATCAATAACATGAGAGCATGTGATGCACCTATAACGGGTATAGTTACCATATCCGCTTCACCGTATATTATGATAACGGAATCAAAGCGCACGGCAGAACGTTGAGTACTTGAAGTGATATAGTTGTTACCGCTGATGATTGTATTAAAATCGATGGATTACAGGACGGCGCAAAAAAGAGAGTATATAATACAGTTGGATAAGACGATTTTGCATACGGATTTTATATCCTCGGACAGGCTGCGGTTTTTCATGCTTTGCAAAACACCGCCGAGACCTGCATATATCCGTCATTTATCTCGGCAAAAATCTCCCCGTCCATCTTGTGCATAAGCTGTCTGCAGATGTACAGTCCCAGACCGCTGCCCTTCTCATTTTTCGCATTTGCGCCTCTTCGGAAGCTTTCAAAAATATGGGGCAGCTCCGTTTCCGCAAGAGTACACCCGCTGTTCATGACGGTCACGAGGATACAGCCGTCCTCCTCGGAAAAGCTTAGCGAAATACTTTTTCCGTCGCCGTATTTCACGGCGTTTTCCATCACGTTCTGAATGACCTCCAAGCTGCGGTCAGGGTCGCCTTTGAGCAGGCAGTCGGAATATTTCCCCACGGAAAAATCCGTTTTTATCAGCGACAGCTTTTCAGTGTAGTACAGTTTTATCTTACTCACAAGCTCCGACAGATAAAATTCGCTCATGTTCACATCAAGGCTAAGGAAATCCTCCCTTGAAGCGGTGATGATCTCCGAAACATAGCTTTCGATCTCGTCTGCCTTGGCGTTGATGTTCTCGGCAATTTCTATCTGCTTTTCCCTGCTGTCGTAAATACCCTTTGAGAGCGCCTTCGAGTACAGCTTTATCGCCGAAAGCGGCGTTTTTATATCATGTGAAAGAGACAGCATCAGCATTTTTTTGTCCCTTTGCAGTTGAAGCTCCCGCTGCTTCTGCTGTTCCATATTTTCGCGGAGAAGGTCTACTCCCCAGATAAATTTCCCGAAAAAGCGGTTTTTCGTCTCCTTGACAGGCGGGGATAGATTGCCCTTTGAAAGCTCGTAGGGAACGTCGGTCAGCTTTTCAAACGGAGACAGTATCTTCACACGGATAAAGATAAGCACCCCGATGATTACCGCTGCCATTATCCCGAGAATCATATTCACCATGAGCGTCACACCGCTTCTGTCCGATTTCATATCAGTGCGGTAGTCGAAACGATACAGCTCGCCGTTTATTTCGCAGACAATATAGTCGCTGTCAGTATTGTAGAAATCCTCGCCGTTTTTTTCAATATGAGTCACATATTGACAGTCGGATATATCCGCGGACTCAAAGCCGTTCTGTTCTATCGCAAGAGCAAGGCGGCTTATCTCAACGCGATAGGGTCTGCCGCTGTCGGTATCGTCCTTTAACAGCAGCAGATTTGCGGCGGCGAAAACAGCAATTATTATTGCAGTGACTGCTGCGGAAATCCTGTTAAATGCCTTCATATCTGTATCCCGTGCCCCATACGGTCAGAATTTTCATCGGCTTTTTGGGGTCGTCCTCTATTTTCTGCCGAAGCCATTTTATATGTACGGTCAGGGTCTGAGGCTCGGAAAAGCTGTCGCTGCCCCATATCCTGCCGAAAATATACTCCTTGCTGAGCGTCTTGCCCTTGTTTTCCATAAGCAGCAGGAGAAGGTCAAATTCCTTTGCGGTCATTTCAATGGGGATATTGTTTTTGTATGCTGTGCGGGTAAGCTTATTTATGCGGATATTGTCGTCGGTGAGCTCATCAAGAGAGTATCTCCGCTTGAAGATGCCGCCAATCTTCGCAAGCAAAATGTCGATATCATAGGGCTTTTCAATGTAATCGTCGGCACCGAGGATAAGCCCGTTCAGCTTGTCCTCCTTTTCGGTCTTTGCGCTTACGATAAGGATAGGCGTGTTGCTTTCCCCGCGAATTTTCCTGCACACAGCAAAGCCGACCATGCCCTGCAGCATTACATCAAGCACCACAAGCCTTGCGCCGTATTTTTCGTACAGCGACAAGGCTTTTTCTCCGCTTTCCGCTGTGGATACCGTGTAATTTTCCGCACGGAGAAAATCACACAGTATGTCCGACAGCTCCTTGTTGTCCTCAACTATCAGAATATCTATCATTTTATCACCGTTATTCCTTTAAGGCGTTTATCACCAGCCCATTTCCATGAGCCAGCTGTTGAGTGTCCGCTCACGCTCCCTGAGCTGTGAAGATGATGTGTACCTATCTAAATTATACTCTCCTTTTATGTTTCCGTCAACTATAAATAAAACTCTTGTGCATTTTGCCGCCACCTTAACATCATGGGTGACGAGCATTATCGTCGTGCCGCCTCCATTCAGCTTTGCAAGCTCATCCATGACCTCCTCGGAGGATGTGCGGTTCAGTGCGCCTGTTGGCTCGTCGGCGAATATCATTTTCGGGTCGTTTATCATGCTGCGGCAGATGCAGGCACGCTGGAGCTGTCCTCCCGATACCTCGTTGATGTCGTTGTCGGCAATGTCGATGATGCCCAGCCTGCGCATGAGGTCCTGACCGCGCCGCAGGATATCTTTGCGGTTCTCCGTGGTCTTTTTTGACTGGACCGCGGGGAGTATGATATTGTCCAGCACCGTGAGATTTTTCAGCATATACATCTGCTGAAAGATGAAGCCCATTTCGTCAAGGCGCAGGTCGGCGAGCTCCTTTTCGTTCATTTCTGCGATGTTTTTACCGCAGAAGTCCACTTCGCCTGCAGTGATGCTGTCCATGCCCGAAACGGCGTACAGAAGTGTTGACTTGCCCGACCCCGAAGGTCCCATTACCGCCACCATTTCCCCCTCGGAAACGGTGAAGTTCACGTTTTTCAGAACATTGTTCTGGCGCTTGTTCACGATATATGTTTTGCAGAGATCTTTAACTTCAAGTATGTTCATAGTGATTTCCTTTCTTATTCGATGCCCGATGTGTCGGAGGATTTTATCCTTCTTGTGTAAAGCGAGGTCAGAAATGCGCTGACGGTTGTTGTAGCAAGAACGATAACGGGGAAGATAATATACATTTCAACGGGATCTGTTACATAATCAACCGCAAGCTCCATACCCATCATCTTGAAAATTGGGTCAATACAAAGGTGAGTTAAGGGCATTGCGAAAATTTCACCTAAAATTACCGCAATAATTCCCACGAATAAAAAACGTAATGCGTGGCAGGCGTATATTTTGCCATTTCGTGTGCCGATCGCTTTCATAAGGGCAATTTCGCCCTGTTCCTTTGCGATAAATGAGCGCTCCATAAGTACGGTGATAAGTGCGGATAAAACAATCGTGAGTATAGCAATCATTGATTTAACTGCGTCGATAGTATCGGCAACACCCGTCATATCTTCAACAGATTCGGCACAGGTCTGTATTTTATCAATTTCGGGGTATAACTCATATATTCTTTCAATTCTTCGTCTGATTTCTTTATCATCGGGGTTATCTTTATATATAACCTGCGTAAACATACCGCCTTGTGCCTGAATGTAATCTACTTCCTCGTCCGTGTAAAATCTGATTCCGTCGCCCAAACTGTGCATGGACTGGAAAAATGCTGTTATAATAAATTCTCTGTCGCCCTCCAAGGTTTTTATAGTTATCGTATCGCCGATATCCGCTTTTAGCTTATCCGCTGACATTCGTGTTATGGCAATTTCTCCGCAGCTCTGCGGAGCTGTTCCCTCTGTATATTCGTACATATCCATTGTAGTGCCTGTGCCTTGATATGCAGCAATTTTTGCGTTGTTTTCTCCGTAGGATACCGACAAAGAAAAAAACATCTCCTGCACACAGCTTGCAGGCATATCGTTTTCTGCAAGAGTATCTTCCATTTCCGCAAGGTACTTCTCCAGCTTTTCACGACCGTCCTCTGTCATAAAATCCATTACTTTACCGTTTATGATAATATCACAATCCGCTATCCCAAAGGTATAAATAAGAGAATCGCTTTTAAGCGTTGTGACCGAAGTGGAAAGTATAAGCATAAGGGACAAACAGAGGAAGAAAGTCAGAGCGATAATGCCGAAACGCTTAGGACTGCTTACTATGTCGTTAAGAGCAAGGAAAGATGTTGCAGAAAGCTTTGATTTGCCCAGGCTCATTACGCTCTTTTTGCGGAAACGTTCGCCCGTCTGTCCATTTCTGATTGCGTCTATGGGGGTCATTTTCTTAACCTTTCCGGTACAGCCGTAGCAAAACAGAAGAATTACCGCAACAACAAATATTGTACATATTATATTTATAAAAAACGGGTTCTGATTGCTTATTATAACCGATTTAGAAGAAACGCTCATAAGCATTTCACCGAATGGGAAACTCAGCAGGAGGCCGATAACCGAGCCGATTACGGAAAGTCCTGCATATTTCACAAGGTATAAGCCCCTGATTTTAAAATTGCCGATACCGATAGCCTTCATAACGCCTATTTCACGGAATTCCTCTGAAAGAGTAAAGGTAATGGTGAAGCGAAGAACTACAAATGCAACCGCAATAAGCACGAGGCTTACCACAAGGAGAATTCCCACTGCGATCATATCGAAAATATAAGTGAATTTCATATATGCTCTGTCCATTGTGAAAGGGCTGTTGTCAATGACCGTCTTTATTTCGGAGAGCATTTTATCTATATCGGAGGTGTTTATGTAAATCAACTTGCCGCCGTAATATGCGTCAATAATATCATTTGAGAGATAGGCATCAAAATCCTCTGCACTTATTATGTATCGGGTAACATTTGTCGCATTTGAACCGAAAACTGAGTCCTTTATACCTCCTGCAAGTGTAAATTCACGGCTTATATTATCAATTTCAACAGTAAGTTTATCGCCGATTTCAAGCCCGAGTCTTTTCACATCACGGTCAGTCAGATAAAGCTCGCCTTTGTTTACGGTTTCAAGGATACTGCCGTCTTCAAGAAAATAATTCATAGATATATCGCTCTGCAATATATTTGTGCCGCTTGAAATGCTCTTGCTTTCATCTTCAAGGGAAATTTGCTCATGGGACATAAATATGACATTTTCCATGCCGGAGCTATCAACCGACGAGGCGCTTCCAATAACTTCGTCAATATCAACGCTGTTGGATTTATTCACAAACGCCGCCAGATAATCGGGTGCGTCTGCCATATCAAGATAATTATCCAGTGCTGTCGTAACGCTGATAATGTTGTTCACGCTTGAGGAAACAAACATGGTAGCAAGTATAATGAATGTGAGTAGAATTATGTTCATTGCCTTTTTTCGTTTCAGGTCTTTTTTCAGAATGTTAAGATACATTTCGGTGCTCCTTTCATCGTTGTGATCATATTGTAGCATAGAAATTATTAAATAATCCTTAAATCCGACAGACGTATTATTCTGCAAATATATGGCATTTTTTAGATCTCGTTTTCCTGCGAAATACCGCTGCCGTTAATAAGTTTTTCATTGACTTTTCCGGAAAAATATATTACAATATTCAGTAGTATATTATGAAAGGATCACCCACATGAAAAAATACGATCTTTCGGGAAGCTGGGGCTTTTCCCTTGACAGCGCAAAAGAGGGTATTGAGAAAAAATTTTTCCTCAATAGCTTTGATGATGAAATAACTCTTCCCAATACCGTTTCCGCGGTTAAAAAAGGCAAGTATAACGCTGATATGAATACGGGCTATCTGTCAGACCCTTATTATTATGAGGGATATGCGTGGTTTTCCCGTGAAATAGCCATTGAGGACTATTCGCAGGATAACGTTTATACGCTGAAAATGGAGCGCACCCGTGTATCTCACGTATGGATAGACGGCGAGGCTGCAGGCAGCATCAACAGTCTTTGCACATCTCATCTGTACGATATCACTGCTCTTGCAAAGCCTACATTCAGGCTGACTGTCATGGTGGATAATACCGACTATCCCACAAGAGGCGGTCATATGACCTCTCCCGACACCCAGACCAACTGGAACGGTATTCTCGGCGAGATTTCTATTACCTCCGAAGCGAGGGGAGTCCTCCGCGGTATCACCATAGCTGAAAATTACGATGAAAATACAGTCACTGTTTATGCGGAGGCTTCCGAAGAGATCTCCGCGGAAATATCCTCCGACGGCGCATTTGATACGGTATCTGCAGTGTTCAGAAAGGGACAAAGCAGCGTGCAGATAAAGTGCCGCGATGATATTATAAAGTGGAGCGAATTTTCTCCCGGATACTACAATGTGACTATAACCGCCGCAAACGGCAATACATATAACACCACCTTCGGCATGAAAAAGCTGGAGACCTTCCGCCGTGAGAATAATTCCTGCGGCTTTAAGATAAACGGCAGGGAAATTATCCTCCGCGGCAAGCACGACGGAATGATATTCCCCATGACCGGCTGCGCTCCCACCGATGTGGAGGGCTGGCTGAAGGTGATGAAGACTGCCCGGGAATATGGCATAAATCATTACCGCTTCCATACCTGCTGTCCTCCCGACGCGGCGTTTACTGCCGCAGATATGCTGGGTATCTACATGGAGCCCGAGCTGCCCTTCTGGGGGACTATCCACGGAAAGGACGACAAGGACTATAACGCTCCCGAACAGGAATATCTCATAAGCGAGGGCTTCGGGATAATAAAGGAATTCAGCCATCATCCCTCCTTTGTGATGATGTCCCTCGGAAATGAGCTCTGGGGCAGCGCGGACAGGCTCAGCGAGATAATCGGCGGCTTCAAAAAGGTCAACGACCGAATACTCTATACAGGCGGCTCAAATAATTTCCAGTTCTTTCCGACAGAGGTCCCCAACGAGGATTTCTTCGTGGGAGTGCGCTTCGACAAGGAATTTCTGATACGGGGCTCCTATGCCATGTGCGACGCGCCCTTAGGTTTTGTCCAGACCGATAAGCCCAATACGGTGCATAATTACGACGTATATTTCAGCAGCGGCTCCGAAGTGGGAGAAGCCGACGAAAACGGCGAGATAGAGATACAGTACGGCACGGGAGTGAAAAAGGTCAAGACCAACGGCGGCGGAAGATATATCCCGCAGAAGCCCGTAGTCTCCCACGAGGTGGGTCAGTATTACACCTATCCCGACTATGACGAGATCGACAAGTACACAGGAGTGCTGAAAGCGCGCAATCTGGAGGTTTTCCGTGACCGTCTGAATGCCGCGGGAATGGGAGAGTATGCGAAAGCGAACTTCATGGATTCGGGACGACTGGCGGCGCAGTGCTATAAGCTGGAGATAGAAGCCGCAAGGCGGAGCCGCTGTCTGTCGGGCTATCAGCTGCTGGACATACAGGACTTCACGGGGCAGGGCACTGCAATGGTAGGAATCCTCAATTCCTTTATGGAGCCCAAGGGCATAATCTCCCGTGAGGAGTGGAACTATTTCAACGGTGAAACTGTGATCATGGCAGCATTTCCGAGCTTTGTGCTGTATGACGGCGATGAATTTTCCGCAGAGATAATCGTCTCCCATTTCGGAAGCTCAGACATCTCGGGCATGACCGCCGAGATAGAATTCTTCGGAAGGAAATACTCTCTCAGCTGCGAGGCAGTCAAGGAAAACGGCGTATATACGATAGGCATCATCACCGCGGACATTTTCGCCGAAAAGCAGGAAAAGGCAAAGCTTTCCCTTAAAATGGGCGATATAAGAAATGAGTACGAGCTGTATCTCTTCCCGAAGGAGTATGTGAATATCGGCGACCTTTCCACTGACAGCCTGTTCGTCACTGCGGACAAGTTTGCGGCTCTGGAGAAGCTGTCCGAGAAGAAAAACGTGCTGCTTGTAACGGAAAATGTCAAGGGGATAGACAGCGTTTACTGCACCGATTTCTGGAATTTCGGCATGTTCCGCAGCATATCCGAATCCATGGGCAGACCTATCCCCACTGGCACGCTGGGCATATCCGCACGCAATAATCATGGCGCGCTGAAAGGCTTTATCTCCGATACATACACCACGCCACAGTGGTACGATATCATCACCAGCAGCAGATGCATGGTCCTTGACGGCACGGACATCGACCCGATAGTCCGCACCATAGACAATGTGGAGCGGAACCATAAGCTGGCGCTGCTTTTCGAGGCAAAGTGCGGCGGAGGAAATATCATCGTCTGCGCAGCCGACCCCGATAAAACGGGGAAGTCGCCCGAGCTTTCGGCGTATATAAAGAGCATAGCAGATTATGCCTCATCGGACGATTTCAAGCCCGAGCATGAGATATCTCCCGAGAGATTGACAGGTATACTTTTCTGATAATGCGATAAAAACCTTAGAAGCTGTTGTGCTTCTAAGGTTTTTTTATTTTTTCTTCTTCCGCTTATTTTTATTTGAAGTATTGTCGGCAACAGTCCGCTTCATCTTCCCGCAGAGCGTACCAAGCTGCCCCTTGTCCGCGATAGGGGACAGTGCAGACAGATAATCCGCAGCGCCCTCGTACATATCCAGCTTCAGCAGAGTGCGAACCAGACAGAATCCCAGCATGGACGTGTTCCGCGAGTTATCGCTGTGTTCGAGCCGCTTTGAATCCTTGTACGCTTTTAGGAAGATGGTCAGCGCAGCGTCGTAATTTCCCGCGATAAACTGATGTATGCCCATTGAGCGTCGCATAAGCAGAGTATTTTCATCAAGCAGCTCCTTGTTCAGCCGCACGAAAAGCTCTTCCGCCTCGCGGAATTTGTTCAGCAGAAACAGGCAGAGCAGATAATTTGCGGCAAAGCTCTGCTTTAGAAGCTTTGATATCTTTTCGTCGTCGGTCTGTGAAAAGACCTCGCAGGCTTCGTCCAGCTCACCTCGGAAAAGCAGCGCCGTCCCCATCATATTCTGTCCCTCGGCAGTTTCCGCGGGAGTTTTCGCCTTTTCCATGGCAGCCTTCAGAGCGGCAATATATTCGTCGGAGTATCCCTGCTCCGTGAGAATATTCACAATATCCTTGTAGATGTTGGTTTTCTTTTTAAAGAACATCACATCATATCCTTTTCCTCAGGCTTGACGGCAACGCCGTGAACACGGTCGTAGCGGAATTTCAGCTTGACGAACAGACTCGCCGCCGCGTCAAGAAGAGCCATCGCGCCGATAACTATATGAAGCACCTTTACGCCGTAAAGCAGCTGATCGTCGAGGGTCTGCAGAATAAAGTACACGCCGATAGCCGCCAGCATGATTATCTTGGTGAATTTTATCATAAACTCGGCATAGTCGGTAATATCCTTTTTGCGCTTGGTAAGCACGCTGACGATAACAAACGCGTCCATGAAAAACACGATCACCACCAGCACCATAAAGACGATATACGCCGCGCCGAATTCCTTTAGCTGTTCAAACATTTTAACACCTCGTTTTTCAATGAGCATTTTGCTGCTCCACATAATAGCTGTCAGCCGCTCAAAGCTCCTCTATCACTTCATATGCCTTGATAAGCTGCAGGTCGTACAGCTCCTGCTCGGTGGCAGACAGCTTGAATGGGTCTATCTGCGCGTCCTGAGCCACGTCGTAGTCGGGCTTTATGCCGATCCCCGTGAAATTGAAGCGGCTTTTTGTCTGCATAGACGCCAAGGAGAATTTCACGGCGCTTCCGTCGGAGCATTTATAAGTCTCCTGCAGAACGCCCTTCCCGTAGGAGGTCTTTCCGATAGTCACGGCAGCTTTTTCGTCCTTGAGAATGTACGCGAAAAGCTCCGCTTCGCCTTTGGTGCCGTTGTTTATCAGAACAGTGATGGGAGCGCTGAGATAATCCTCGTCCACGGTAACGACCAGCGGCTCATCGGTGGTCTTGTAAAACGCCCTCGCCGCCTCGCAGGGAGGGAGAAGCTCCTCCAGCACAGCGGTCAGGCTGTCGATAGTACCGCCGCCGTTGTCTCTTACATCGAAGATATATTTTTCGGCGCCCTTTTCCTTAAGCTGTCCGATAACATCGGAGAACTGTTCGGGAGTGGTCGCGTTGAACTCGGTTATGTGGACATAGCCGATATTTCCTTTGATGCGTCCCGTAACGGATATGATATCATTGCGTGAGGAGATAAGGTCGGCGTTCATAAATGAAGCTGTGCCGTCCTCGGAGAGACGTTTGATATGCAGCTTGACCTTTGTGCCCTCCTGAGAGGTGAACAGCTTGACAGCTTCGGAATATCCGCCGGGATAGGAAATAATATTGGTATTATTCACCGCCATGATGATATCGCCCGGCCTAATGCCGTACTCCTCGGCGGCTGAGCCCGCAGTTACGTCGGTCACCCTGACATAGCCGCTGACATCCTTTTCCCATGTAAAGCCCAGACCTATCCGATAGCCCGTGTATTCGGCGGACATATTGGCGTACTCGTCTGCGGTGTAGTAGACGGCATATGGGTCGTCCAGACCGTTGATATATCCTCTGACGATGTCGTCGAGCATGCTGCTTTCGTCGATATTGTTCACATAATAGGTGCGTGCGAAGCTGTCGGTCTCGGACAATTTATTGTAAAACTCTTCCTTTTCGCTGACCGAGCGCACCTTTTCGTTAAAGATGTTAAGCGCCGCATTATTGGTAACGACAAAGGTCACGGCAGCGGTGATCGCCATTAATCCGACGACCGTGCCGAGGGAAACTTTTTTACTCATATGATCTGCCTTTCCTTTGCGGAAATATACTTGGCTCTATTGCAAGATACAAGCTCATGCAATGCTATGCAATAAAACTGCATAGCGGCGGCTTGCCGCACGGAGCCGCCGGTTCATACTGTCCTCCCGCAAAGCCTGCGCTGACTGCATCAGAGGGCAGTATATGAATAAATCTACACCATGCATTGCTGCACGGTGCAGATCGTTTGCTGTAAATCAATAGCTTAAAAAACCTGATTAGTTATTGACGTCAACGTAGTTGAGCGGGTCGGTATGCTGACCGTTTATTCTGACCTCAAAGTGGCAGTGATAGCCGTAAGCATAGCCTGTGTTGCCTATGTAGCCGATGACCTGCCCCTGCTGTACCTCGTCGCCGACGCTTACGGTAGTGCTTGACATATGACCGTACAGAGTAGCTATGTTGTCGCCGTGGTCGATAACGACGTGAGTTCCGTAGCCGTTGCCGGTATCGGAGGCGGTGATGACAACTCCGCCTGCGGAAGCGACGATAGCTTCGCCCTGACAGCCGGGCTTGTTGATGTCGATGCCCTTGTGGAAATCGGAGGTGCCTTCCTCAACGATGTATCTTTCGCCGTATGTATCGGTCATATTTCTTACGGTGGGAACAGGCCAGATAAAGCCTGTCACGGAGCTTGTTCCGTAGCCTTTGTCGGAGGAGGAGCTGACTGCAGCTCCGCCGGTCCCATCGTCATTGGAGTAATATACCTTGCCCCACTCGTAAGTATCATAGGGGTCCACAAATTCCGTTACCGAAACAGCCGCAGCAGTTTCAGCAAATTCGTCATCGGAGGGGTCGGGTACATAAAGATCGTAATCCTCGTCGGGGTCGGGAGCAGCTTCTGTTTCGGCTTCCGTTTCAGCTTCTGTTTCCGCAGCTGCAGTCACCTCAGGAGCGGCAGTTGTTGTTTCGGCGGGAGTGGTCTCCTGTACGGGGGCTTCCGTAACAGCGGCAGCTTCTTCCTTTTCCTTAGCCGCCTGTTCAGCCTGCTGTTTTTTCTTCTTTTCGGCCATTTTAGCGGCGATTTCTTCCTGCTGCCTGCGGATAAAGTCCTGCAGCTCTTCCTCGGCAGCAGCCTCCTGAGCCTTAAGCTCGTCGGTCATTTCAGCCTGCGCCGCAGCCTTTTCCTCGTACCATTTTTTAGTTTCCTCATGATTAGCGTAGGTCTCGCGGAGCTTTTCAAGAACAGCCACCTGTTCGGTCTTTTTCTCGTCGAGAGCGGCACGCTGATTTTCCAAAGCGGTCTTATCGTCGTTGAGCTCCTCTATCTTATCGCAGAGAGCGGATATCATATCGTTGTCGTGTTTGGAGATGCGCTGTACCATTTCCATTCTTGCGAGGATATCGTAGAAGCTTGAAGATCCTGCAAGTATCTCGGCAAATCCGTCGCCTCCCGACATGTAAAGCACTCTGAGACGCTCTCTGAATTCCTCAACGCCCTTGTCGACTTCAGCCTGTTTTTCGGCTATTTTTGCGTCGAGGTCCTCAAGCTGGCTGTTCAGAAGAGCGATCTGCTCGTTGAGGTTAGCCATTTCCTCTTCCTGGACCTTCATTTTTTCGTCATAGAGAGCGAGGTATTCGTCCTGCTGTTCAGCGCCGTCGAGATATTCATTCAGCTCTGCTTCCAGCTTTTCGCGTTCCTCGGAAAGAGCAGCTCTGCGCTGTTCCAGCGAAGCGAGCTCATCCTCGTAGTCTGCCGTATATAAAATGCCACTGCTGCTGAGAGCGGTGACCGATAACATGACTGCCGCAGCTGCAGCTGTGATCTTAGTGATCAGACTTTTATTCATAGTTTGATAATTCCTCCCTAAAAATCCGGATCCCGAATAGGATCATACCTTAACATACTTTCTCGTGCTGATAACAGTTCCGATGGAACCGATAAATGCGCCTGCGAGGATATATGTAAGAACAGTCCTGAGCGCAACGGACGAAAAGGGGATAAAGCCCGAGATGCCGAGAGCGCTCCAGAGGGTGGTATCGGACATAAGCACGTCCACAAGGGCGTCATATCCAAGCCAAGTGATAACGGTGGCGATGATTCCCGCAAAAACGCCCATGAGAAGCCCCTCGATAAAGAAAGGTATCTTGATGAAGGTGTTTGTGGCGCCGACGTATTTCATAATGGCTATCTCCCGCTTTCTGAAATCCACGCTTGCCCGCGTGGTGTTGGAGATGATTATCAGACACACAACGATAAGTGCGGTGATAAGCACCAGCGAGAGAATATATATCAGCGAACGAACGCCGGTAAGAACGCTGACAAAATCGGTGGGAGCCTTAACGGAATAGATGCCGTCCAGCTCGTTTATCTGCATAAGCGTTGTGCTCATTTTGCTGATGTCGTTGACTCTGAGTCTGTAGGAATCGGGAAGAGGGCTGTCGTCGCCGATGTATTCAAAAAGCTCCTCAGCATTTTCCATGCCCGCCTTCATATCCTCGAAGGCCTCCTCCTTTGAGTAGAAGGTAACGGAGCCTATATTGCTCATAGCCTTAAGGCGGTTTCCCATTTCATCTATCTGTTCGTCGGTGATATCGTCCTCAAGGAAAAGGATAACTTCGTTTTTGTCCTCGATATTGCCCACAAAGAGGTTGATATTTTCCACAAACAGCACGGCAAATCCCACCAGCAGGAGGGATACCGTCAGTATACACAGTGAAGCAAAGGACATTATCCTGTTTGTCCATATATTTTTAAGACCCTGCTTAGCAAGGTACGTAACGCTGCTGAATCTCATTATAGACTGTGCTTCCGCAGAAGCAGCCTCCTTTCAATTTATTGGACGGCAAAGCGTTAGCCGAAGCTTCTTTAACGAAAGCGATAGTTAAATTATGTCGTCAAACTTTATCTGTCCGTCAAGAATGGATATAGTACGTCCGCCGAAGCGCTTGACCAGCTCATGCTCATGGGTGACCATAAGCACGGTAGTTCCGCACTGATTGATGCCCTGAAGGAGCTGGATTATCTCGATCGAGGTTTTAGGGTCAAGATTACCCGTAGGCTCGTCGGCGATGATAAGCTTGGGGTCGTTAACGAGCGCCCTTGCCAGAGCGACTCTCTGCTGTTCGCCGCCGGACATTTCGGTAGGATAAGCCTTCATCTTGTCCTTAAGGCCCACCAGTCCGATAACGTAGGGAACTCTTTTTCTTATGTATTTCAGCGGTGCGTCGATGCTCCTAAGAACAAAGGCGACATTATCGTATACGTTCATGGTATTGATAAGCTTGAAGTCCTGAAATACGAAGCCGATAGTACGTCTGAGCTTAGGCACATCCTTTTGTTTGAGCTTGCCCAGATCGAAGCCGTTTACCTTTACCGAGCCCGAAGTAGCGTCTATCTCCTTGATAAGCAGCTTGATAAGGGTACTTTTTCCCGCGCCGGATTCGCCCACAACGAAAGCGAACTCCTCGTCGTGGATAGTCAGATTAACGTTGTGAAGAGCCTCAACTCCGTTCTGATAGGTGACCGAAACGTTTTTAAGTTCAACCATTTTGTTCTCACTTCCTTTTGAATATAAAAGGGCAGAAACCTGCCCCCTTTTTTGTTAAAGCTTATGACTCCGTGTTTTTATCTGTGAGCCGCTTTATATTTTAGAATTTTGTGGGATTTGCGGAGAGATACTTCTTGACCATAAGAGCGATCTTGAATACGATAGCATGGTCAAATTCGCGCAGATCGAGACCTGTGAGCTTCTTTATCTTTTCAAGTCTGTACACGAGAGTATTTCTGTGCACGAAAAGCTTTCTTGAAGTCTCGGAAACGTTCAGATTGTTCTCAAAGAAACGCTGGATAGTGAAGAGCGTCTCATGGTCGAGAGATTCGATAGAGCCCTTTTTGAAAACCTCCTGAAGGAAGGTCTCGCAGAGGGTGGTGGGCAGATGATAGATAAGTCTTGCGATACCGAGGTTATCGTAGGAGCAGATGACCTTGTCCGTATCGAACACCTTGCCGACCTCAAGAGACATCTGAGCCTCCTTGAAGGAGCGCGCCAGATCCTTAACGCCTGTAACAGCGGTGCCTATGCCGACGTTGACGCGGGTGTAGAACTCGCCTGAGAGGGTGTCGGAGATAGAGCGTGCCAGCTTTTCCAGTTCCTTGGATTCAACGTTGTTCTTGATCTCCTTAACGAGCACGATATCTGTCTCGGAAATATTGAAAACGAAATCCTTGGTCTTGTCGGGGAAAAGGTTCTGGATAACGTCGTAAGCAGAAACGTCGTTGGAGGAAACTATCCTGATAAGGAAGACCACGCGGCTCACGTCGTTGTTGAAGTGGAGCTCTCTTGCCTTAACGACGATATCTCCGGGGAGCACGTTATCGAGAACCACATTCTTGATAAAGTTGTTGCGGTCATATTTTTCGTCGTAATACTGCTTGATGCTGGAAAGCGTGATAGCGAGGATATTTGCATACTTAGCCGCGCTCTCGTCGGTGCCCTCAACGAAAACTGCATAATCGGGCTTGATGTGAGAGCCGAAGGGCTTGTAGGTATATCCGTCGCGGACAAAAATATCATGGGAATCGCTCAGATCGAGGGACACAAATTCGTTTGTGGTCCCGATCTTGGTAAGTTCGCTGCACGCAATAATTGTTGCGGAGGTATCGACAACGCCGATAACGCAGTCCATAGTATCCCGCATCTGATGGATCAGTCCCTGAAAAAGTCTGTTTGACATTTAATGAGTCACCCTTTCATTATATTGTACGATGTGCCGCAAAACGGCAGATGCACTTTTCCCATTACAGTAAGGGGCCGCCGATATCGGTCCTGCGGCGATATGAGCCATTTTTCCAAAGCCGATGAAGGGCGTCCGAATAGGTATAAAAGCATATAAACTAATATTATATGTGAAAACACTTCGCATTTATACTATTTTATTTTAACATACTTTACTTCAAAAGTTGTTAATTTTTTGTGAATTATACTGAAAAAATACCAAAAACTTTAGTCAATTTTGAATACTTTTGTTCGCAGTCGCAGATTTTCAGTTGTTTTCCCTGTTTCTGTCGAGGATGCGAAGGATCTTCCGTTCCTTTACGGCTTTGATATAATCCTCGGGGCAGGTTATCTTAAAATCGGTAACGATGCCTCCGGGATAGAATCTGCCGGTGGTGTTGTGGGAATCGGAGCCTCCTGTTACCGGGAGATCGTACCACTCC
This sequence comes from Oscillospiraceae bacterium, assembly GCA_051882725.1. Taxonomy (GTDB): domain Bacteria; phylum Bacillota; class Clostridia; order Oscillospirales; family Ruminococcaceae; genus RGIG4694. The sequence goes on along the minus strand of JBJESJ010000095.1, from coordinate 18,254 downwards.
GCATAAGCCTTGGCGCGGTCATTGAATTCAGCGAGACGATTGGATGCGTTGATTATCTCCACGCCGTCCTCGTAGCGGGGGCATAGGGTAAAGCTGTGGATATAGTCCTCCTCGCGGAACGGGTGAGCATGGATGACCATGCCTCCGTAAGCCTTAGCGAGCCTGATGTATTCGGGAACTGTCATATCGAGGATCTCGGGGTGTTCGTAGAGCCACTCTCCGTCTAAGCCGTAGGTAAGAAGATCTGCCTGACCGTTTCCGTATTCAAAGCCGAAGAAAACATCGAGCCCGATCTCCTTTCCGCGCTCAAGAGCATGCTCGTAGCCCAAACAGTACCGTTCGACACGTTCCTTCCATGGCAGTTCTCTCGGTACGGAGGTATTTCCGTTGAAGAAATGGTCGGTGACGAATATCCCCGTATAGCCCTCCGCCTTATATTTGTCAGCCATTTCGGCGGCGGTGCTGTTGGAGCAGGCGCTGCCCTCGGAGGTATGCATGTGAGTTTCGTATTTGTATTCCATTGTAAGGTTCCCCTTTGAAAAGTTATTCATTGTCTTCCGTATCGGGCTCGGAGCCGTCCGCAGGAGGTTCTCCCTCTGCGGGCACAGGCACGCTGTTTCCGTTTTTGTCCTTTTTGGAGCAGAGCTTAAGACCCTTAGGCTTGTCCTTTGGCCTTCCGCTTCTGGGAGTTATGGCATAATCCGCGGTAACGGTAGACATTCCCTTTCTTTTCAGCAGATGATCGATGAGGTCTTCAATGATAGAATAAATCACCGCGAAGATGGGCACGCCCAGCAGCATTCCTGCCACGCCGAACAGATTTCCGCCGACGATAATGGAGAACAGTACCCAGAAGGAGGAAAGTCCCGTGGAGCTTCCCAGTATCTTGGGACCGATAACATTTCCGTCCAGCTGCTGGATAACGATTATCAGCAGCACGAAGGGGATGACCTGCTTAGGCGATGAGAGCAGCAGAAGGAGCCCGCTTGGGACTGCACCGAAGATAGGTCCGAAAATCGGGATGATGTTGGTAACGCCGATGATAACGCTGATCAGCACTGCATAGTCCAGCTGCATGATTATCATGCAGATAAAGCAGAGTATGCCGATGATGATGGAGTCGATTATCTTGCCGGAGATAAAGCCGCTGAGCGAAAGATTGGTGTGATTGCATATCCCGAAGAAATCCTCGTGAATGCTTTTGGGGAGGAGTGCGCAGACGAGCTTTTTGCACTGCGCCAGAAAATGCTCCTTGTCGAAGAGAAAATATATCGCTGCGAAAAGACCCACAAAGAAGTCCTTGAGTACGTTGACAAAGCTGACAGCGCCGCCGCCCACCTTAACGAGGACGTTTCCCAGCTGCGGGATAAGGGTGTCGATGAAGCTGCTGAGGGAGTCACGTATCTGGTCGAATTTCTCGTCGATGATGCTGAACAGCTCGGGATAATTTTCCAGCAGCTGATTTATCCAGCTTTCAAAATTGCGCATGTAATTGTCAAAATTGTTGAAAATGGAGGTGACGCTTTCGATAAGCTGAGGAATGATTATCATAAAGAAAGCGATAATGGCAGCCAGAAAAACGATAACGGAGAAAATCGTCGCCAGTACGCGGTTGAGCTTGGCGTGAGGCTTTTTTCGTCCGGTGAGCTTGGCGAGTCCTTTTTCGGTCCACATCATAATGGGGTTGATAAGGTAAGCGATAACTATGCCCCAGATTATGGGAGAGGTCACATCAAGGGCTTTTGAGATGACCCCGCCGATAACAGCGACGTTCTTCATAACAAGGTAGAGCATAAGGCAGACGAAGAAGGTCAGCACACTGTAAACGGCAATAGTGTTGTATTTTTTGTTCCAGTCAACTTTCATATACAGGCTCCTCAAGGTCATAGAAATGGTCAGGATATCTGATTTACATCACATATTATAATTATACATTATTTTTTCGGAAAAGTAAACAGTTTTTTTGATTTTTTTTATGAAAATCATCAAAAAAATCCTTGTCCATATCACAAAAAGCAGGCAAAGCCTTGACATTTTCTGAAAAAGACACTATAATGGTGTACAATTATAGAAAAAAGGGAGATAACAGTGAAGGCTGAAGATAGAAAAAAAATACGTCAGCTTGAACAGGACATAAAGCTGATGCAGAAGGAAAACCGTGAGCTTTTCGGAGATACGCCCCGAAAGCGGACAGGTCTGACGGAAAAGCTCCGCAGGTTCCTGAAAGTGGATTTTTCGGGACTGGTCTATGAGCCGAAGGACTCCGCCGAAAAGACCGGCATGGAGTATCACGATAAGTTCAACAATTTTCTGGAGATAAGGTCGGCGGACTTTCGCAGCAGCGAAATAGATTTTCAGATGCTCGAAAGCGGCAGCTATGCAGAGTGCGATTTTTCGGGGCTGAAATTCGTGAATATACAGTTCAACGGCTACTATTACATAGATAATGATTTTTCGGGAGCGGACCTCATCGGCTGTCGGTTCTGCAGCAAGACCAAGTGTACGGGGAACGACTTCACAGGTGCGTATTTTGAGAACACCACCTTTTACAAGGCGGAGCTTACGGGAACGGTTTTTTCGGGAGCGGTATTCAATAATGTGAGATTTTACGGCTGTACCCTTGACGGGCATACAGATTTTACGGACTGTGAGTTTAAAAATGTTGAGATAGACGGCACCCGTTTAAAAGGAAGTATCTTCCATAATGCAGAAACAGCGGGGATAACTGTTGACAGAGCCTGCGCGGACAGGATAAATATCGGCACTGCGGAAAAGCCCCATATCATATGCGGGAAAACTGCCTATGAGTGGCTGAAAGCAAAGGGTGTGAACAAATGAGAAGAATATCCGGGAATATGGACGAGGAATATTTTTCCTACGAAAAGCTGGACGGCCTGCAGACAGAGTGTAATTGGATAACTGCCTGTATGTTCAATCATTCGGTGATAACAAATGCAGATTTTTATTGGACGGTGCTGTGTTCCTCGGACTTCAGCTATTCAAAAATAAAAAACTCCCGATTCTGTAAGTGCGACTGCGATTATACGGTGTTTTACCGTGCCGAGATAACCGACACGGAATTCTATGTGAAAAACTCATTTATGTACGCAGATATGAGAAATGCCGGTTTTAAAAACGTGTTGTTTTACTGTTCCGAGCTTTATAAAACGACGGATATGTCGGGCTGTATTTTTGAAAATACGGAGTTCAGAGATACGCTTTTTGACGGGATATTCCGGGGAACTGTATTTTCGGATGTTTCCGTTACGGGGAAAAAATATCCGCAGAGCCGTATAAATATCGGGAGCATGGACAGTCCCGAAATATTATGCGGCGACGCGGTATATGAATGGCTCGAAGAGCGTGGGTGCATGATAGATGTCACCGAAGGATAAAAAAACATGTACGACAATTCCCGCATATGTCCGTGGTGAGAAAATGCAGAGGGTAGCATTACAGGTCGGCTTGAACATGAATACAAGTAGTACGGGCAGCTCATTCTCCGAAAAAGACCACCGTTACCGAAAATAACCCGTTTTCAAGCTGTGCGGAGATATTTCCGTACAGCTTTTCTGTAAGTCCCTTTGCAATGGCAAGCCCCAGCCCCGACGAGGTGTGGGTCCTTGCGGAGTCCGCCTTGTAGAATCTCCCGAACACCTGCGAAATGTCGATCTCGTCGGGAGTATCTGTGCTGTTGGAGCAGACGAAAATCAGCGAGCCGTTTTCCGTTTCCATTGACAGCGATATATCTCCCGAGCCGTGTTCGAGGGCGTTTTTCAGAATATTTCGGACGATACGCTTTACGGCTTCCTCGCTGCCGTTCATGAAGAATGGCTTTTCATCGAAGGATATTTTCGGTTCGATGTTTCTTGCGGAGAGATCGTCATAGTAGGACAAAACCGCGTCGATGACGCATTTGCTTGCATTAATCCGTTCCATGGGCAGCTTGTAGGTGTCATTCTGCAGCTTTGCATAGGTGAAAAGCTCCTCCAGCATGTCCTTTAAGCTGTCTATCCGCTCCCGAATTGTGGAGATGTACCGCTGACGTTCCTCCTCATTATCGCAGTTCAGCAGCAGCTGAAAATAGCCGTCAAGGGAGGTCAGGGGAGTCCTTATATCGTGGGAGATGTTGGTTATGGCTTCTTTCAGGCTCCTCTCGCTTTCGAGGACTTCCGATTGTAATCTGCGGGTATAGTCGGCGTAGCCGTTTATCTCGTCGATGAGCCTGTTCATGTCGGAGAAGGGAAGGTCGGAGGTCAGCCGCATATTTGTCTTGTGAGTACGCATAAACTCCAATCGGCGGCAGGTATTCTTCACCTGCCGCCTGTATAGTGCGAACATAATTAAAGTTATCAGAAAAAGGACTGTTGATATTATCGTCCAGACTATCACAGCAATTCTCCTTTATATCAGTCCTCCCGCGGCGTGTTTCAGCAGGAGGACGTTTTCTTATCTCAGGAAGCGCTGATCAAAGGCGAAGCCATCGTTTCCGACGCCTGAAAATACGTTACTGAGAGCGTCGTGAAACGATTTGATCAGCGGTTCCTTATCTCTCTTTTCTGTATCACAGCAGCTGAGATCACTGCGGATATTACAATGTAAACAATTCCCGTAATTATAGGACGTGCAAGCTCTCCCGATCCGATGCTTGCCTCGATATTGCATATCTGCGTGTCCAGTCCCAGCCTGCTTACGTCGGCATTTGCGAAAAAGCTCGATTTGTGGAGCAGATGATTTATCCCCGAGTAGATGATCATGGGTATACCGCTTGTCATCAGGATCCCTGCGGTAATTGAAAATGCGGAGCTTCCTGCCAGAATGCACAGCATAGATACAAGCGAAGCATACGCAAAGTGGAGCAGAAGCTCGATGCCGATAAACTTCAGAAGCAGGGAAATATCGCCCACAACAAATTTATCACCGAAGATAATCTTGCCTGAAATCACCGTTCCTGCAAAGAATGCGGCGCTTACCGTCAGCACCTGAACGGCAATTCCCACAAGCTTTGAAATGCCGAGTATCCCTTTAAAGGAAAGCTGTCCGGCTATATTTTTGATATATCCGTTTTTCTGCTCCGCGTAAACGTACATTGACGAAAATATCGAAAGCAGTATGAGCAGAACGCCGCTTTGCGTAACAGCAGCCAGATAGCTTGACAGTGTTATGTCGCTGTCTATCCATGATTCGTTGGCTTCCATGGAAATGCCGATCTCGGTGCTGTTTTCGTCGTCGGTCTCGGCGACAATGCCGCTGTCCGTTTTCTCAAATTCTGTTTTCATGTATGTCATATCGAAGGTGAGCAGCCACATAAGCAGGAAAGCCAGTCCGAAGGATACAAATATCATAATATAGAAGGAATTCATGCGTACCAGTCTGTAAAGCTCGGTTTTAATAATATTAAACATTTGCATTCCCTCCCGTCAGTTCAAGATAAAAGTCCTCAAGAGCCTCAGCTTTTACGGCTATGCCCAGTGTTTTTACGCCGTTTTCGGAAAGCTTCATGGTGATATTTCCCGTATCGTCCGTGCGTTCAAAAATATGGATGGTATCGCTGTCTGCGACCTTGTAGTTATTGATGCCCATTTCCTCGATAACGGTGCAGGCTCTTGCGGTATCGTCGGTTTTCAGCTCTATCCTTTCCCTGCATTTTTCCATGAGCTCCTCGCGGGTAAGCTCGCAGAGAAGCTGTCCGTTGTGTATCATGCCGTAGCTTGTGGCTATTTTGGATAGCTCCTCTAAAATGTGGCTGGAGATGATGAAGGTTATGCCCTTTTCACGGTTGAGCCGTTCTATCATGCTGCGGACTTCGGCTATTCCCTGCGGGTCAAGACCGTTGATAGGCTCGTCAAGGATAATTAGGTCGGGTTCTCCCGCCAGAGCAAGTGCGATGCCCAGTCTCTGCTTCATGCCGAGGGAGAATTTCTTCACAGGCTTTCGTCCCGTATCTGCTATACCCGTCAGCTCCAGCAGCTCATTTGCGGCGTTTTTGTTCCGTATTCCCATAGCCATGCATTTTATCCTGACGTTCTCATATGCGGTCATTTCGGGGTACAATCCCGGCGACTCGATAAGGGAGCCCACTCTGTGCATGACCGAGCTCACCTGCTTCCCGCTCATTCCAAAGAGGGAAAAATCTCCCGAAGTAGGGGAGGAAAGTCCGCTGAGGATCTTCAGCACGGTAGATTTTCCTGCGCCGTTCCTGCCGATAAGACCGTATATCTCGCCCTGTCTTATGTGGATATTGATACTGTCGGCGGCTTTGTGTTTTCCGTACTGTTTTGTCAGGTCATTTGTTTCAAGCAGATATTCCATGTATGTAAACCTCCTGTGATCGTCGGGAGGAAGCTTCCTCCGCTCTGTGTTATATTATAATCGGGAGGTTACAATTAAGCGCAAAGAAAAGGTAAAGAAAGTGTAAAGCTCACTTTGCGGCTCTGAACCCCACTCCCCATACCGTTTCGATGTATTCCTCATCGGTCAGCGCCTTTATCTTTTTTCGGATATTGCTGATGTGCATGTTTATGGTCTTGTCCTCGCCGATATAGATGTCGTCCCATGCATAGTCGTAGATGTCCTGCTTGGAAAAAACGCGGTTCGGATTTGACATAAGAAGCTCCAGTATCTTAAATTCCTGCTTAGTAAGTAAAAGCGCCTTTCCGTTTATCTCCGCGGAAAAGCTTTCGGGGCAGAGCTTAAGCTGCTTTCGGATAACAGCCTTTCCCGCACTTTTTCCCGCAGCTTGCGAGCTCCTGCGCAGCTGAACGTCCACTCTTGCGATAAGCTCCTCAACAGCGAAAGGCTTTGTCATGTAATCCTCCGCCCCCGAGCGCAGCAGCGATATCTTGCTGTCAAGGCTGTCCTTTGCGGAAAGGACGATCACGGGCAGGCTGTACTCGTTGTGAAGCTTTACGATAAGCTCTTCCCCCGACATTCCGGGGAGCATAAGGTCCATCACGGCAAGGTCGAAGCTGTCCGCTTCCATATGCAGCAGAGCTTCTGTCCCCGAAAAAGCCTGCGTGCAGGAATAGCTTTCCTTTCCCAGTGCTTCGGCGATAAGGTTGTTTATATCGGTATCGTCCTCGATGATAAGAATTTTCCCCATAGCTGTTCTCCTTACGGTAAGTATAGTATCATTTTACCACGATATCGTAACAGTGTCAAATAAAAAATCCGCCTCCGAGGGGAAGCGGATAAAATTCCGAATAAGAAAAGCTTACTTGTTCATCACCGCAAGAGCTTCCTTAAGAGCGAGGGAAAGCTGGTCGGGACATGATGTGCCTCGTCCTCCGCAGTCGATGCCCGAAAGCTTAGTGATAGCGTCCTCTGCCTTAAGTCCCTTGCAGAGAACGGACACGCCCTGCGTATTTCCGTTGCAGCCGCCTAAGAAGCGGACATTTTCGATAACTCCGTCGGAAGAAAGGTCAACAGTTATCTGACGGGAGCAGACGCCCCTCGGTGTATATGTGTAAGTCATTTTAATTACCTCCGTGATTTTTGTGAATAGCTTTAAAAATGCTCAGATCCTTGCTATTCCCGAATTTTTTGCAGCCTCTGCCACTGCCTCGGCAACGATATTTGCCACGTTCTTATCGAAGGAATTGGGCAGGATAAAATCGGGAGTGAGCTTCTCCGCAGGCACAGCCGAAGCTATGGCAATGGAAGCGGCGCGCTTCATATCCTCGTTGATGTCCTTTGCGCGTACAGCAAGAGCGCCCTTGAATACTCCGGGGAAGGCAACGACGTTGTTAATCTGATTGGGGAAGTCGGAGCGTCCCGTACCCACGATGAATGCACCTGCAGCCTTTGCCTCGTCGGGCATTATCTCGGGGGTGGGGTTTGCCATTGCGAATACTATGGGCTTTTCCGCCATGGACCGTATCATCTCGGGAGTTACGAGCTTAGGTCTGGATACGCCGATAAATGCGTCTGCGCCCTTCATTGCGTCGGCAAGGAGACCCTTTCTGTGAGTCTTGTTGGTGATCTTTGCCATATCGTAGTGAGAGGGATTGGAGAAGTCGTCTCCGTCGCAGATGATGCCGTCCTTGTCTACAAGTATGATATCGCCCATGCCGAGGGAGATGAACTGGTTAGCGATAGCGCATCCTGCAGCGCCCGCGCCGTTGATGACGAGGGTCATGTCCTTGAATTCCTTGCCGCAGAGCTTAGCTGCGTTGAGCATTGCCGCAGAAGCAACGATAGCGGTGCCGTGCTGGTCGTCGTGGAATACGGGGATATCACAGCGCTCCTTGAGCTTTCTTTCGATCTCGAAGCATCTGGGAGCGGAGATGTCCTCTAAATTAATTCCGCCGAAGCTGTAGGAGATAAGCTCCACAGTGCGGACAAATTCGTCAACGTCCTGTGTATCCACACAGATAGGGAATGCGTCAACTCCCGCAAATTCCTTGAAGAGCGCGCATTTGCCTTCCATAACGGGCATGGAAGCGCGGGGGCCGATGTCGCCCAGTCCCAGCACAGCAGAGCCGTCGGTGATGACAGCCACGAGGTTAGCGCGTCTTGTCAGGTCGTAGGAAAGGTCGGGATCCTTCTGGATCTCGAGACAGGGCTGCGCAACGCCGGGAGTATATGCCAGCGACAGCTGAGCGCTGTTCTCGACGGTACAGCGGGAGACCACCTCGATCTTGCCCTTCCATTCGTAATGCTTTTCAAGAGATGACTGCATAATATCCATTTTTTCAGATCCTTTTATTTAGAGATTTCTTTATTTTCCTTGTTTTCGTTTTTTTTGGATGTCAGCTTAAGAATCCTGTCCAGATTCTCAAAATCGGTGGTATTCTGACCGATATGAGTGGGGCGGGCGTTGTAGAGTCCGTGGAAATCGGAGCCGCCCGTTACGATAAGATTATATTTTTCCGCTATGCCGAGAATTTCCTTTTGAGCGGACTCATCCGCGGTGTAGTGGAATACCTCGGCGCCGTCGATCTTTCCCGCTTCAGCAAGCTCTTTCAGCAGGTCCATGGAATCGTACAGCACAGGGTGAGCCATAACGGCGCAGCCTCTTGCGGAGTGGATAAGATCCAGCACGTAATTAACGTCGGGATACTCGCGCTCCACGATGCAGCTGCCCTTTTTAAGGTCGAAGAGCTCATCGTTGAGCCTGCCGTAGAAGTGGGTGGAGTAGCCGTAATCAATGAGCGCGTGCATGATATGCTGCTTGAAAATGCTCTTTGAGCCTCCGACGTGCTTCATAACGCTGTCCATGGTGATAGGGTAGAGCTTCTTGACATTTTCTATCATTTCCTTGGCGCAGGCGGTGCGTATCTCGCAGGAGCGCTTGCATATGCCCTCCAAGCGGTCGGGCTTCTGGGGAGCGTAACAGAGGATATGTACTTTTCTTCCGCGGACCTTGTCCCATGCGGAGAGCTCCACGCCGGGGACAGTGATAATGCCGTGGCGTTCGCCGAGGATCTTCGCCCTTGAAATAGAGGACATCGTGTCGTGATCGGTTATGGAGACAAAGTCAATGCCGGTCCTTTTTGCCTGAACGATGATATCCTCAATGCCTAATGAGCCGTCTGATAAGGTTGTGTGACAATGCAGATCGCCTTTCATTCTGTTTCCTCCTTGGGTTTGGGATTACTCGGCAGACATACCTCGTTTTTTGCTTCATATTCGGGCGGCAATAGCCGTCCTTAGTCGGCGTCGAGTTAGAGAATACGCCGCTTATGAAAACGGCGGTATTTTATCGGTGTATATTAAATATATAAATATCCACATTATTAAATTATACCACATTCAAAAAAAATAAGCAAGCGATTTCAGAAAATTTACACAATTTTTTATATTTTTTACACAAATTTGTCCCGAAACCACACATCGGGCACAGAAAACTCCCTTCCGTCAAGGTAGTCAAGAGCTCCTGCGCCGGTCTTGAAGGAGAATTTCAGCTTGTAGGAGCAGAGCGCCTGAGTTTTTATGCCGTATTCGCGGTTGACTCGGTTGCTGCCGTATTTTCCGTCGCCCAGCAGGGGACAGCCGATGTGAGCCATATGTGCTCTTATCTGATGAGTCCTGCCCGTAAGCAGTTCTATCTCCAGCAGAGACAGCCTGCCGTCGGAGCGGAGGACCTTGTACTTGGTGACGATAGTGCGGTTTTCGGGGGATTTCCTGTCACTGACGGTAACGGTGTTGGTCTTGCTGTCCTTGAACAGATAGGCGGTGAGGGTATCCTCGTCCTTGGGAGGGCGTCCCACGCAGACGCAGAGATAGCGCTTTTCTATCTCACGGGCGCGTATCTTCTCGTTTAGTATCCGCAGCGCCTCCGCAGTTTTTGCTGCGATGACGATGCCCTCGGTGTTGCGGTCAAGGCGGTTGCACAGCGACGGAGCGAAGCTGTTTTCCTTATCTGGATCGTACTCACCCTTGTCATATAAATAGTGCTGAATGCGTTTGATAAGGGTATCCGTTGAGCCGCCGTCGTCCTCGTGGACGACAAGTCCGCATTTTTTGTTGACCAGCAGGATATTCTCGTCCTCATATACGATATCCGGAGCAGAAGGTGCGGACAGGAAGTCATATACGGGCTTTTCGGTGCTGTCGCCGAAGAACTCGTCGCCGATGTATAGCTCTAAGATATCCCCTTCGTTAAGACGGGTGGATATCTCGCATCTTTTGCGGTTGAGCTTTATCCGCTTGGTGCGGAAATACTTGTACATAAGAGTCTGGGGCAGCAGTGGGACTGCCTTCATTACGAACTTGTCCGCCCGCTGACCGCTGTCGTTCTTGTTGATAGTGTATGATCTCACGGAAATTCTCCTATTCGTCCAGCTTGAGCACAGCCATGAACGCCTCCTGCGGCACCTCCACAGAGCCCAGCTGGCGCATGCGCTTCTTGCCCTCCTTCTGCTTTTCGAGGAGCTTTTTCTTACGGGTGATATCGCCGCCGTAGCACTTGGCAAGGACATCCTTGCGCATAGCCTTTACAGTCTCGCGGGCGATTACCTTTCCGCCCACAGCCGCCTGGATAGGCACCTCGAACAGCTGACGGGGAATGTTTTCCTTCAGCTTTTCTGCAATTTTTCTCGCACGGGCGTAAGCCTTATCGGTGTGGACGATAAAGGACAGCGCATCCACGGTCTCGCCGTTAAGGAGGATATCCAGCTTTACAAGCTTGGAGGGAGCGTATCCGATAAGCTCGTAATCGAAGGAGGCGTAGCCCTTTGTGCGTGATTTGAGCGCGTCGAAGAAGTCATAGATTATCTCGTTGAGGGGCAGTTCATAGTGAAGCTCGGTGCGGGTGGTATCGAGGTAGGTCATGTTCTTGAAGATGCCGCGGCGTTCCTGACAGAGCTCCATGATATTGCCCACATAGTCCGAGGGGGTGAGAATGTTCGCCTTGACCATAGGCTCCTCCGCAGAGGAAATGCTGCCCGGGTCGGGGTATTCGGTGGGGTTGGAGATGTACTTGGTCTCGCCGTTTGTGAGATTGACTTTATAAATAACCGAAGGCGCAGTGGTGATAAGGTCGAGATTATACTCACGTTCCAGTCTTTCCTGGATTATCTCCATGTGGAGCAGACCGAGAAAGCCGCAGCGGAAGCCGAAGCCCAGCGCCGTGGAGGTCTCGGGGGTAAAGGACAGTGAAGCGTCGTTGAGCTGAAGCTTTTCCAGAGCGTCTCTCAGGTCGTTATATTTTGCGCCGTCCGCAGGATATATACCCGAGAACACCATGGGATTGACCTCACGGTACCCGGGGAGCGCCTCATCGCAGGGGTTTTCCGCATTGGTGACGGTATCGCCCACCTTGGTATCTCCGATGGATTTTATGGAAGCTGCGATATATCCTACCTCGCCCGCCTTCAGACCATTGTTGTTGACAAGGTCTGAAGCGTTCATGTAGCCTGCTTCGACGACGGTAAAGTCTGCGCCGCTTGCCATAAGATGGATAGTATCGCCGGTCTTTACCTCGCCGTCCACAACGCGGACGTAGATGATAACGCCCTTGTAGGAATCGTAATAGCTGTCGAAGATAAGCGCCTTGAGAGGCTTGTCGGTATCGCCCTTGGGAGCGGGGATATCGTTTGCGATCATTTCGAGGACTGCATGGATATTGGTGCCCAGCTTGGCGGAGATGCGGGGAGCCTCCATGCAGGGTATGCCGATTACGTTCTCCACCTCTTCCGCGACGCGTTCGGGCTCGGCGGAGGGCAGGTCTATCTTGTTGATGACCGGGACCACTTCAAGGTCATGTTCCATGGCAAGATATGTGTTTGCCAGAGTCTGCGCTTCGATGCCCTGAGAAGCGTCCACGATGAGCACAGCGCCTTCGCAGGCAGCCAGAGAGCGGGATACCTCATAGTTGAAATCCACATGCCCCGGAGTGTCTATGAGATTGAAAACATACTCCTGACCATTGTCTGCGGTGTAGAGAAGCCGCACTGCGCGGGCTTTGATAGTGATGCCTCTTTCGCGCTCGATGTCCATGTTGTCGAGGAGCTGATCCTCCATATCCCGCTTTGCGACGGTGGAGGTCTGTTCGAGGATACGGTCTGCAAGGGTGGATTTTCCGTGGTCTATATGTGCAATGATGCAGAAATTTCTGATATTATCCTTGTTATAAGACAAATTAACACGTCCTTTTCGTTTACATATTATTAGGCAGTATATATTATATCACAAATTTTCGGGTTTGTAAATATGGAATTTGTTAAAATGAAAAAATTGAAGCAAAGATTGACATGGGCACTTTTATGTGATAAAATCAATAATATGCAAGATATTCGCAGATGTCCGTCGGAAAGCAGATCCCGGCGGGATATGAAGCGCTTGCGCCCGCAGGGGAGCGGTACTTCGGAAAATCGTATTATGTGGGGAAGGGTAAAAGCATGAATAAAAATACATTTTCAAAAAAGTCCTGCCTGTATTTGTTTGCAAGCTGTTTTCTGATGTTTCTTATCGGGATATCGCCGTTTCTTATTTTTACCAAGGGTGCGTATATTTCCAAGGGCGACTACAATACGCAGGTGATCCCGTTCTGGCAGCATATGTATAATATGTACAAAAGCGGTCTGCCGGCATGGGACTGGACTTCGGACCTCGGAATGAATTTCCTTGGAAGCTACAGCTTTTATGGGCTCACAAGCCCGTATACGATAATAAGTCTGATATTTCCAAAGTGGTTTCTCCCGTATGCCATCACTGTCATCAACGGCTTGAAATTCGGTGTGGCGGGAGTATCTGCATATATTTATGCGGGGCAGTATGTAAAAAATGAACAGTCGGCGTACATATGCGGATTGTTATATGCATTTTCGGGCGTTCAGCTGTTTGATATGGTATATCATTTTACCGATGTGATCTCATTTTTTCCGTTGGTGCTGTATACGTTTGATAAGCTTGTAAAGGAACGGCAGAGTGCTGCATTTGCTGTTATGCTGGCGCTGACGGGATTTACCAACTATTACTTTTTCTTCGGGACCTGCGTATTTATCCTCATATATTTTATAGTCAAGGTGATAAGCGGAGAATTTGTCATCGACAGAAAGCTTTTCTGCAGGATAGCCTTTGAAGCGGCTGCGGGAGTACTTATGACTGCAGCGGTGCTTCTGCCGTCATATTATGTGCTGTGCGGCAACAAGAGAGCGGGAACGTCTGTTTTTGACGGGAATCTTCTTGCATATGAGGCTCCGGGAACGATATGGCGTATACTCCAGTCGATGTTTTTCATTCCCGACCCATGTGCCAACGGATTGCTGTTCTCATCGTATCAGCTTGATATCTCGTCGATATCGCTGTACATACCGCTGTTTTCGATCTTGGGAGTTATCGGAGTGTTCCGCAAAAACAAAAAGGAATGGTACAGCAGACTGCTCGCCGTATGCGGCATTATTGCGGTGATACCGCTGTTCAACAGCGTTTTCTCCGCATTTAACGGAAACTATTATGCAAGATGGTTTTATATGCCGCTGCTGATAATGATTGTGATGACCGGAAAATATCTGGACGATGCTCGGGATATGGACACAGTCGGCGGGCTGAAGCTCATATCTGCGGCAGTGGGGCTCTTTTCGGCATATGGGATATATGTTATCTTTACAACCGACGGATATCATCGGAGTACGCTTGTTTCCGCGATAGTGTATGCGATACTCAGCATTTCGGTGCTGTATTCGATGTTCTGCGCCGACGAGGAGAAAACGTCCTTCATCAGCATAAAAAATATAAAAGCGATCACGGCTGTATTTTGTGTGCTGCCGTTTGTTATCGACTCCGTGAATGTTTCCTCCTCATATAACTGGGAATATGCTTCGGATTTTATCTGCTGCAATTATAATGATTATGAAGAGGCAGTCATCGACGATGATACTTTTTTCAGGACTGTTCCTGAAAATGATGAGTATTCCAATGTTTCGCTGGACTGGGGATATCCTTCGGTCAATATGTTCCACAGTCTGATACCGGGCTCGACCAGCGATTTTTACAGTGCTGTCGGCGAGTACAGATTGTCGAATAAAATGAAGGACTCCGAAAATTATGCGATACACAGCTTTCTTTCGGTGAAGTACGAGCTGTATAACAATAAGCCGCTCCGCGGCGGAGTTGAAGTGGAGCCCGAACATGTAAAGCCGAAACGATACGGCTTCGAGCAGTATGATGTTCAGAACAGGTATATCATTTTTGAAAATAAAAATTATATTCCCATGGGCTTTACATATGATAATTATCTCAATATCGGAGATATTGAACCGATAGTTCCTGAGGACGACAGCACCTATATAGATACCGAGGAGCAATACGAAAGAGAAAAGCTGCTTTTAAAGGCAATATGGCTTACGGACGAGCAGATAGAAAAATACGGAGATATCCTCTCGCCGCTGCCCGAAGAGCTGAAAAACGATACATCCGATGAAGCCTATGAAAAGGACTGCGCGGACAGAAGAGCTTCGGCGGCTTATGAATTTGTTCCCGATAATAATGGATTTACCGCAAAAATAAAGCTGGAAAAGGATAATCTCGTTTTCTTTTCCGTTCCCTATGATGAGGGATTTACCGCATATGTGGACGGGACCGAAACCGAGATAGAAAGGGTATTCGGAGGATTATGCGCCGTCAGCGTTACAAAGGGAGATCATACTGTCAGATTTGATTATACCGTATGGGGACTAAAGGAAGGCTCTGCGGTCAGCATTGTATCAGCAGCAGTATTGCTCGTATACGGTATCGTCTCCGCTGTGCTGAAGAAGAGATCGCATAAAAAGGCGTAATATCCGCATTACTGCCGCTTTGCATGTGAAGCGGGTCATTTCTCACGCAAAAAGATCACATATCCTGCATAGCATGAATAGCTTCTTTCATCAGAAAATATAACGAATAATCAAGTCGAAAAAATTGATTATTTGTACAATTTGCACATTGACGATTTCCAAACAAATGTGTAAAATTATAATTGAGATGAAGGGAGGGATCTATCATGAAAACTATCATGATCATTGATGAGATAAAAGCGGAGGAAGGCGCTCTGTCATATCGCGCGTTTAAGGATATGAGCCGCAAAACGGCGTCATACGGTCTTGAACTGGAATATGTGAAGAACGGCGATACCTGCCGCAGGATATTCTGCGATGTGTCGGACAGCATGGAATACATACTTAAAATGAACTCGGCTTTTGCGAAACAGACAGTTCTCCCCGAAAACATTGAAGAGGCAGCCGAAAGCTATATCTGTTCCGCAGGAAACTGAATCGGATATATCGGCGCACATGTGCGGCCCGCGCAGCAGGTCACATATGTGCGCTTATTGTTTGCCGAAGCGCAGCTGCGTGGGGGTGAGCCCGCAGTATTCACGAAGCTTCCTGCACATGTCGCTCTGGCTGCAGAAGCCTGTGTTTGCGGCGATGTCCGAGAAGCGCATGGAGGTGTGTCTTATCAGCTCGCAGGCTCTCGCGCAGCGGATATTCGACAGATATTCCCGCGGAGATACGCCCGTTTCCGCCTTGAAGGCATGGGCAAGATAGCCCTCGCTTATGAAATTCTCAGCGGCGATGTCGGATATTTTTATGCTGTCGGCGTAGTTCTGCTCGATGTATGCCCTGACCTTTTCCGAGAGGATATGCCCCGAACGGTCGGCAGTGCGTTCGTCACGGGGACGTACCATATCGTAGAACTGTGAAACGATCCCGAGCGCCGTGCCCAGCTCGGAATAGATATTCCCGCCGTTATTGAAGATATCCTCCATTTTTTCAAAGCCCGCCCGAAGATCGGGTCTGTTTTTCAGCACGATGATGCCGCTTTTGCTGATATCGGTCAGCATAGAGAACAGGTCGGGACGTACGAGCTGCTTTTTCAGCTCCCATGGATTTATCACGGTTATGTAGCGTTTGTATTCCATGTCCATATCAATGGATACGTCGTGGTGCTGTCTGCTCTTTATGAGGGCGGAGTCGCCTCCCGTAAGCACTGCGGATTCCTTTCCCGCTGCAATATGCACCCTCCCGCTGACGATGTGCATTATCTCGCAGGAGGTATGCACATGGCTGACGTTGTATATCGTATTTTCATAATATCGCGCGTGTTCGATAATTGCCATGAAATCACCCCGTTACATTATACATCATATAAAAAAGCTTTTCAATAAAAACAGCAGATTTTCTATAAAAATCAGCAGATTATATAATGAAATCAGCGCCGAAATCGGCTAAAATATCGTAAATAACACTATTACGGAGATGAAGCCGATGAATGTCAGAAAATTTATATCAGCCGCAGTGTCCGCGGCTATGCTGTCCTGCGTTTTTGCGGGCTGCTCGGACAGCTCGGGAACTGACGAGACTATGAAAGAAACGGAGGGAACAACTGTGCAGACAGAGGAGACCGTCACCGAAACGGAGCCTGTTAAGGAGATACCCCTTGCTGCGGTGGATATGTCCTATAAGGTAATTACTGTGGACGGGGATACCGTCAATATGGACGAGGGCACCGTTTACCGCGGATTGGGCGTGGTAACGGGAAATAATTCCTCGCGGCTGCTGATGGACTACAAAACTCAGAACCCCGACGCGTATTGGGAGATAATGGATCTGCTGTTCAAGCCCGACTACGGCGCGGGACTTACTCATGTGAAGATCGAGTTCGGCACCGATGTCAATTCCTCGTCGGGAACAGAGCCGTCCATAATGCGCTCCGCCGATGAAGAAGCGGATGTCACAAGGGGAGCGGGCTTTATGTTCGCAGCGGACGCTCTTTCCATCAACCCCGATATCACTGTGGACCTGCTGCGCTGGGGCGAGCCCAAGTGGGTGACCGACGCCTTTGAGGAGTCGCAGGAAGCAGGCTTCGAGGCACGCTATAAATGGTACAAGGCTGCCATAGACGGAGCCTATGATACATACGGTATGAAATTCACGCATATCAGCGCCGACGCAAATGAAGCAGATGTGATAGATACCGACTGGATAATCTACTTCGCCGACCGTCTGGAAAATGAGACCGATGAGCGCTATGATTACGGCGCGATCAAGATAGTCGCTTCCGACGAGGTGGGCTCGTGGAAGATAGCCGATGAAATGACGAACAATGAAGCGCTCAGAGACGCAGTGGATATTCTGGGCGAGCATTACAACACATGGGCGAGCGACAATGCCAAGAAGCTTAACGAGGAATACGGAAAAGAGATATGGTATACAGAAG
The DNA here is from genome assembly GCA_051882725.1 of Oscillospiraceae bacterium. Taxonomy (GTDB): domain Bacteria; phylum Bacillota; class Clostridia; order Oscillospirales; family Ruminococcaceae; genus RGIG4694. The sequence continues at coordinate 611 of JBJESJ010000095.1, read as the reverse complement.
GTGTGTCCTCCACCAATATCGCTCGCCTTGCAGTCACAAGCAACGGCAGCGGAATCAACGGCACCAACGGAGCTCTTGACGTGTGCAACCGCATAATCAACGGCTATTACAACGGCAGAATGACTATGTATGAGTATCAGCCCGCTGTTGCCGCATATTATTCGGGAGCGAAATTTTTCCCGAAATCGCTGATAAATGCGCAGGACCCTTGGAGCGGTTATTATGAAGCGGACTGCGGGATATGGACCTCTGCTCATTTCACTCATTTTATCGAGGACGGCTGGAGATATATCGACAGCGCATGCTACGGCGACGGCAAGGAAAATCATTCCATATCCGATACCACCAACAACTATATGACTGTAACCGACACCGAAACAGGAGATTATTCCATAATCATCTGCAATGACAGCGAGGAACAGCGCAATTATACCTTTACACTTGAGAATATGAAGCTTGCCGGCGCACCCATTACCATCTGGGAAACAAGAGGCCCCGACGAGGGACAGGCTTACGATGAGAATTATTTTAAGAATATCGGCACCTATCAGCCCGTGGAGACCGATGGGAAATATGCATATTCCATCGAGGTCAAGCCTTATTCGATAGTT
>JBJESJ010000094.1:0-8952 GCA_051882725.1 Oscillospiraceae bacterium | reverse complement strand
CGGTTATCTTTATGAACTGCCCGAAGGACAGCACGCGGATAACAAGCTCGGTCTCGTCGCTTTTGTCGTAGAATATCTTTATCCTGTAGCGGTCATCGTATATTTCAGACGCTTCCTTGCGGAAGTGGGAGAAATGCAGCATGAACCGTTCCAGTGCGTTCCGCTCGTCAGTGAGCTCGGCTATGAAATATTCCTCCGAGAAAAAAATGCTCTTCTGCGCGGAGGGGTTTGCATTTCCGATGACCTCGCACTTTTCTATCCCTGCCAGATTCATCACATCCGCAAATCGGCAGTCGGCTATCTTTACGCGGAACTTGTCGTCCTTTTCGGAGTATTCCAGCTCGTATGGGTCTCCTGTGATGCGGCGGTGAGTGCCCTTGCTGCTGTTGTATTCCACGGTGACCTTTTTGTGCTCCCTGACGGCTTTGAGTAGTGTGCGGAATATTTCAATATAGTTGTCGTCCTCAAAGGGGTCACCGTCGCTGTACTGCTCGAAGACCACAAAGTCCTCGGGTAGAAACAGCGGTTCAATATCGTCAGGAAAGCAGATATCCGCGTCAAATAGCTTCATTCTTTTGTCAAGGGAGACGGCTTTCAGCCAGCTAAGCTCCAGAGACGTAAGGGGAATGTTCGGTTCATGCCGGACAGGCGTTGTAAGGTCGGAGCGGATAAGCTTCCAGCGTTCGCTTTTTATGGCGGAAATTATCTCGATATGGCTGTCGGTAAAGGCGAATCTGTCGCAGATGTTCTTCATAGCCCTTTCGGTAAGTCCGCCTCTGACCGCAAGTCGGAGCATTTCCGACACGGACTTGTAATATACGCCGTATATTTCGTGAAAAATGTTCATTCTTCGTCTCCTATGCCGTAAAGTCGGTACATTTCCTCGATATCCTGCCGCAGACGGTTTTCTGCCGTTCTGTTTGAAAAGTTCAGTGACTCTATCCGACAGATGAAGGTCCGTATCCAAGGGATCATCTCCGAGGTATCGTATATGTCTGCGGAGAATCTGCAGGTGTGTTCGTCGATGCGCTCCACCTCGCCGCAGCGTTTTTCGCGGACCATGCGCTTATATATGTATTCCTCGTTCTCGCCGATGTGGACGGTGAATTCCACATGCTCGGTCTGCGCCGACCTGCCGATGGAAACTCCCCACATGTGCTTCCGGATCTCGGAGATTTTTTCCAGCTGTTCATCGAATATATCCGAGGGCATTCCGACGGTCACGCTGTTTATGAAATCGAGCCGATAGGAGAATATCCTCCTGCGGCGGATATGATATGCGAACAGATACTGCCGTCCGTTCTGTGCGCCGCTGTATATTTTCAGCGGCACGATGTCTGCCGTATCCGCAGGATTTCCGCCGCGGGGCTCAAATCCGATGCGTGCGGAGCATTTGCTGCGAATGGCGCGGAAAAGCTCGCAGAGTATCTCGCTGTCAAGAGCGCCGTTTATATAGTGGTGCTTGAAGGAGAAAACAGGCTCCTTGTCGGGATATCTGTCAAGGATATAGCTTCCTGCCGCGCCGCAGCCCGATACCTCGGAGAAAAACTCCGCAGCGTATCTCATGTCCTCGGAAAGGACGATATCCTCTGCGCGGCGGTAGAGGGTCTGTTTTCCGCATTTTTCGGCGAGTACGAGCCCCATATCCGCATATTCGCGGAGCTTTTTCCGAATGGTAGACTCGTCGAAGGTCAGAGGCTTTTTAAAGCACTGCATGTACTCTTCGTCGATGATACGCGTTATCTCGGATATGGGCAGGGATATTTCCGGGGAATACAGTATATCGAACAGGATAAAATGCAGGGTGATATCGCCGTCGGTGAAGCTTTTGGCTTTCAGCGCCTTGAATATGGGATTTTTATGAGTGCTGCGGGTGTCCACGGAGATGAACACATTTTTGCCCTCCTTCGACCGAAGATATCCCATATGTCCGCCGAAATAGCTTTCGATGCGGCGGCGTTCGTTGTCGTAGGAGCGCGATGAACGGCGGGTATATTCGTTCCGCTTTTTAAAGCCGTAGATGTAGAATTCCTTCATATAGCCCCGTATCCGTCCGAAGCTTTTTATAAGTTCGGAATATGCCATGCTTTCGCCCCCCTGTATTGATGAAATGATTATATCATATTTCGGCAGGATTTTCAATATGTTTCGGACAAAAGTTGACGTGATGGTCAGGCGTATTTTTCCGACAAAATATTTTTTCGGAGGAAAATTTTCGGTAACACATTCCGTTTTCCGTCATAATATAAACTATGAACGGCGGAAAACAAAAGCTTCCGCAGAAAGGTTCATAAATCTACATTCAAAAGGAGATATCTTTTATGGGTAACTGTGGTTTTGGCGGAAATAACTGCTGCTGGATCATCATCATTCTTATCGTCCTGTTCTGCTGCTGCGGCAATGGCAACAGCTGGGGCTGCAACAACAATAACTGCGGCTGCGGATGCAACTGATCCCGTATAACTGATCGAAACGGATAATTGACGAAGCGTCGTCTGAAAGGCTTGATGCCCTGATACTGATCCCCGATCAAAAAGTGTACTGAAAATCAAGCGAAATCTTGAATAAATGGATTTTACGCAGGTTTCATGTCTACACCTTTACCGGGGATCAGGATAAGATGACGCGCTGCCCGCCGTCCTCGGAAAAATTTTGGGGACGGCGGCTTTTTTTGTCATATTTTCTCTTGACATGAAAAGGATTACAATGTATAATATTTAAGGAAAGTTTTTTCCTGAGATATTTTTCATGTTCGGGTAATCGTATACATATAATAATCAGTGGGAATGTTTACGATGCGTTAATTTAAAATTAATAATTTGTCCTTAATGCTTCTTGACAAATTATAAATTTCAGAGTAAAATTTATAGGGTAAGGGTTGTGCTGTCTGCGGCTTCGCCCTGCCTGCGAAAGGATGTTTTTCATGCAGAAGGCAATCGGTGTGCTGACCAGCGGGGGAGATGCTCCCGGAATGAACGCTGCGGTAAGAGCTGTTACAAGAGCTGCTATCGCAAGGGGCTACAGAGTTCTCGGTATCAGACAGGGATATAAGGGTCTTTTGAACGATGACTTTTCCGAGCTTTCCGCCCGCGATGTTTCGGGTATTATCCAGCGGGGAGGCACTGTGCTTTATACGGGCAGGTGCGAGGAGTTCGTTAAGGACGAGGTCCAGCTGAAGGCTGTTGAAAAATGTAAGGCTCTCGGTATAGAGGGACTTGTGGTCGTGGGCGGAGACGGCTCCTTCAGAGGTGCTGCCGCTCTTAGCGCGAAGGGAGTTCCATGCATAGGTATCCCCGGGACCATCGACAACGATATCGCCTGCACAGACTACACCATCGGCTACGATACCGCTATGAATACCGCCGTGGATATGATCGACAAGCTCCGCGATACCGCTGAATCTCACAGCAAATGCTCCGTTGTGGAGGTCATGGGAAGAAATGCGGGCTGGATAGCATTAAATGTCGGTCTTGCGGTGGGCGCTATCAGCATCTGCGTTCCCGAGAGAAATTTTGATATAAATGCTATCGCAGAAAAGATGAAGAAGGTACACGCTACCAGAAAACAGCATTTTATCATTGTTTTCGCCGAGGGCTGCGGAGATTCCCGCGAGTTCGCCGAAAAGCTCACCGAGCTGACCGGCATCGAAACGAGAGATACCGTTCTCGGTCATGTACAGAGAGGCGGAGCGCCTACTCTCCGTGACAGGGTTATCGCCAGCGAAATGGGTTGCTACGCCGTTGAGCTGCTGGATAAGGGAGTATCCAACCGTATCGTGGGAGTGAAGCGCGAAAGGGTGTACGACGTGGACATCAGCGAGGCTCTTGCAATGACAAAGGAATTTGACGACAGGCTCTACAATATAGCGAATGAGATATCATTCTGACGGAAAAAATCATCAATAATGTGAATGGCATTACAGAGTAGGGAAATGCGCGTATAGTGTTCCGCCGACGGGGAGTTGCGGCGGGAACGAAAAGCATGACAGTCATGCTTGCGGTGCATTTTCCGCATCCCGCTGAATGCATTATATAAAAGAGCTTTTCATACTCCGATATAATGCACAAAGCATAGCAGTGCTGCGCATTATACTATCAGGAGGTAAATTTTATGAAAGGCTTTTTGAATTTGTTTAAGCAGTCCTACAAGGAAATGACCGGCAAGGGAGCGGTGCGCTGTCTTGCAGTGACGGGCATGCTCTGCGCGCTTTCCATGGCGATCGAGGGCTTCACCATCACTCTTCCCTTCACGAAGATAAACTTTGCATTTCTCGCACTTGCTGCGATAGGCATGCTGTTCGGCCCCGTGGTGGCTTTTTTTGCGGGCGGTATCTGCGATGTGCTGGGATTCTTTATCCACCCCGACGGAGGTTTTATCCCCGTGTATGTGTTTATCGCCATGCTTCAGGGACTTATCTACGGGATCGTTCTCTATCGTGAGGGATTCTTCAGCAACAGCCTGCAGGATCCCACAAGGGGAAGAAAACTCACAGAATTCGGGCTTAGAATGGTCATTGCCCGTCTGCTGGACGTGGTTATAATCAATCTTCTGCTTAATACTTACTTTAACATGTACTACGGCTTTATCCCCGCGCAGGCGTTCGGAGAGGCTATCGCTGCAAGAGCGGTGAAGAATCTGCTGGAGCTGGCTCTGGATATCCCGCTGATGTTCATTATCCTGCCTACGATAATGGCAGTGTATGGAAAGGCTTCGGGAGGAAGAACGTCCGAGAAGAAGGCTGTTTAACCGAAAGGAAGGGTCACAAATGGAAAAGATACGGGTCGGTTTTATCGGAACGGGAAATATGGGCGGTGCCATAATCGGCGGAATATTGTCGAAGTTCGGCGATAATGCGGAGATACACGCATTCGACACCGACAGGGCAAAGCTTGAAAAATTTGCGGAAAAGGGTGTTATCCCAGAGGAAACGGCAGGGGATATCCCTGCTAAGTGCAAGTATGTTTTCCTTGCCATAAAGCCTCAGACCTTCGATGCGGCAATGCCCGAAATCAAGCCCTTTGTGACCGGAGATAACGTTATCGTGTCCATCGCGGCGGGAATAGGCGAGGGGTATATTCAGTCCCGGACTTTCCCGGAGGCAAAGACTGTCATAGTTATGCCGAACACTCCCTTCCTGCTGGGAGAGGGCGCCACCGCTCTTGCCAAGGGAAAATATACCACCGACGAGGAATTCTCCGCGGTGCTGAGCATTTTTGAAACGGGCGGAAAAGCGGCGGTTGTTCCCATGGATAAGATGAAGGAGATAATCGCCGTAAACGGCAGTTCTCCTGCGTTTATCTATCTGTTCGCAAAGGCGTTCACCGAGTACGCCGAGTCAGTGGGTATCGACGGGGAGACCGCAAAGAAGCTTTTCGCTCAGTCGCTGGTGGGCTCTGCCAAGATGATTACCGATTCGGGGAACACTCTCGACGAGCTTATAAAAATGGTGTCCAGTCCCGGAGGAACTACTCTTGCGGGTCTTGACGAGCTCTATAAGGGCAAGCTGGAGGATACCGTGAAGAAGTGCTGCGAAAGCTGCACAAGGAGAGCTTACGAGCTTTCAAAGTAATAGTATGATAAATTCCTGCATATACATTAACTGTAATGTTCAATGTTCAAAGAAAAGGAAGATGTATATGCAAGAACGAAAAGCGCAGATCAGCGCCAATACGGTCAGACTGATCTTTCTGCTTGTTTTTTCGGCTGCGGGGGTAATCTTCGGAGCGTCTGCCTGCGCAGGCGGAGAGCTTGCAGCTTCTGCGGCGGAGCGTATCTCCGCGGTGAGGAGCACTTCTCCGCTGTGGAGGATCGTCGGGACGAGCTTCCGCGGTACGGCGTTTCTGACGGCGGCATGCTTTCTGCTGGGATTTTCCGCGGTTGCGCAGCCTGCTGAGGCTATGGTGCCGTTTTTCTTCGGAACAGGCTTCGGAGCTTTTGCCGCAGGAATGTGGAAAACAGGCGGGATAATGTGCGCTGCGGCAGCAGTTCCGGGAGGAGTTATATCGGCGTTTGCGGTCTCCGTGGCGGCGAGAGAGGCTATGAGAATGTCCGAAGCGGTGTTCAGAAGGACCTTTCTTCCCGATGAATATACTCCCGCGGATGTTAAGCTTTACATAAAGAAATTCATGATAATACTGGTCATCGGGGCGGCGGCTTCGGCTGCCGACGGGGTTTTTACACTGCTGTTTTCGGCGTTCGGGGGTTGACGCGTCAAGCAAGTTATTTTGAAAGGATGTATTAAATGAGCTTATTCGGCGACAGATACACGAGGTCGGGCCCCGGCATCGCTAAGAACGCACCTAAGAAAAAACCCTTTTTCCTGTTCTGGGAGATATATTTCAGAAAATTCTGGAAGATGCTCCAGCTGAACATCATCACCTTTATATTCTGTATGCCGATAGTGACTATCGGCCCTGCTCTGACGGGCATGACAAAGGTGCTCCGCAATTACACTCTCGAAAAGAATGCTTTTGTGTTCCATGATTTCTGGAAGGGGTTCTCCTCGAATCTGAAAAAGTCCATACCGATGGGTCTGCTGGATATACTTGCGGTCATATCTGCGTTCTGCTCGGTGTATGTGTACACCTCCATGGGTGACAACGCCGAATCGGGCGGATGGTTTTACTATGCGCTCTGCGCCATTTCCCTCAGCGTGCTGTTCATCTTCCTTGTGATGAATTTCTACGCCTATCCCATGATAGCCGCAACTGAACTGACCTTCAAGAACGTGCTGAAAAACTCCTTTATCCTTGCGGCGGTGGCTCTTAAGAAGAATCTGCTCACACTGCTGGCGGTGGCTGTGGTAGCTGCGATACTGGTCATAACTGCGCTGCTTAACGTATATATGCTGATATTCCTTCTGGCACTGTGGGCGCTGACCTTCATGGGCTTCATCATCGTGTTCAACTGCTACCCCCAGATACAGAAGTACGTTATCAACCCATACTACGAGGAAAAGGGAATGGACAACCCCGAATATGACTACCTTAAGCCGATGAGCGCCGAGGACAGCATCTTCACCGACAAGGGCGGCGAGGAGGCTCCCGTAGAGCCCGAGTCCGACAAGAAGGGCAAAAACAAAGACAAGAAGAGCTCCGGCGGTGGTAAGGGTAAAATTATTTCATAAAAAATTAATATAATGTTTTATGAAAATTCATGTTATTATCCGCAAAATATGGTATAATAATCTTTGCCGTATTAGGTATTCCATGTCTCAGCTTTCGGGTGACGCCCCGACGGGGAAATGCTGCCTGCCGGATGCTTGGACAGCGGAAAATATATTTTTAAAGAGGTGCATTCAAAATGATGCGTAAAGAGGAAAAAACAGCTATCATCGAAGCTAACAGAACCAGCGAGAACGACACAGGTTCGCCCGAAGTACAGATCGCTATCCTTACCAAGAGGATCAACGACCTTACCGAACACCTGAAGGTCCACAAGAACGACCACCACTCCAGAAGAGGTCTGTTAAAGATGGTAGGTCACAGACGTCAGCTTCTGAACTATCTCCAGAAGAAGGATATCAACAGATATCGTGCTATCATCGAGAAGCTCGGTATTCGTAAGTAATTTTCGTTCGTTAAGGCAGTGTGGGGGAAGTTTCCTCCTACTGCCTTTTAGTGGTTAATAATGTTATGCGCGTCGGATGATTTCCCGAGCTTGCGGGTCCGGACGGCGCTGTATGAGAATGTCGAAAAATGGTTAGCAGCTGTTAGCATTAAATCGACGGCACAGCCTTTTGCGCCGCGGATTTATTGCTAAGACTGCTATCCGAATATCATATACAGGAGGCAGACTATGGAAAAAACTTTTGAAAATCACAGAATATTCAAGACCACCTACGCAGGCAGAGAGCTTACCGTTGAAACGGGCAAGACCTGCGAGCTTTCAAGCGGTTCCTGCTGGGTACGCTGCGGAGATACCGTCGTTATGGCAAACGTTACCGCCAGCGACAAGCCCAGAGAAGGCGTGGATTTCTTCCCCCTTTCCGTTGACTACGAGGAAAAACTTTACGCTGTGGGCAGGATCCCCGGTTCCTTCACCAAGAGAGAGGGCAAGCCTTCTGAAAAGGCTATCCTTACCTCCCGTATGGTTGACCGTCCTATCCGTCCTGTTTTCCCTAAGGATATGCGCAACGACGTTTCCGTTGTTATGACTGTCCTTTCCGTTGACCCCGACAATTCACCCGAGATCCTCGGAATGATCGCGACCTCCGTTGCTATCTCCATTTCCAATATTCCTTGGAACGGTCCTATCGGCGGCATAAGCGTAGGTCTCGTTGACGGCGAGATCGTCCTTAACCCAACTCTTGAGCAGAGAGCTAAGACCGACCTTAACCTTACCGTTGCAGGTACCGCAGAAAAGGTCGTTATGATCGAAGCGGGCGCAAACGAAGTTGACGATGATACTATGCTCAACGCTATCATCGCAGGCCATACAGAGATCAAGAAGATAGTCGCTTTCATCAGCGATATCCAGAAGCAGATCGGCAGGAAGAAGTTCGAGTTCGAGTCCATGGAAGTTGACCATGACATGTTCGACGCTATCGAGGAATTTGCTGCCGAGAGAGTGAAGTTCGCTCTCGATACAAACGATAAGAATATCCGCGAGGAGAGACTTACTCCCATCAAGGACGATATCCACGCAAAGTTCGATGAGCAGTATCCCGAGCAGATCGGTATGATCGACGAGTGCATCTACAAGCTCCAGAAGAAGATCGTCCGCAACTGGCTCTACGAGGGCAAGCGCGTTGACGGCAGAGGCATCGACGAGATCCGTCCTCTGGCTGCCGAGGCAGGTGTTCTCCCCAGAGTTCACGGCTCCGGACTTTTCACAAGAGGTCAGACTCAGGTCCTCACCATTGCGACCCTCGGTCCCGTAAGCGACTGTCAGAAGATCGACGGTCTCGACGAAGAGGACTCCAAGAGATATATGCATCACTATAACTTCCCA
>JBJESJ010000093.1:0-2178 GCA_051882725.1 Oscillospiraceae bacterium | reverse complement strand
CCGCGGAATGATACGCACCTTTCTGCTGATGTTCGGCAGCATTTATTTCATGTTCTCCATAAATAGGAAGTTCGGTTTCATCGTGCTGTGTGCATTTCCGATAATCGTGGGCTGTATGGTATTCTGTCTTGCGAAGGCTGATCCTCTGTTTGAAAAGCTTCAAAAGCAGCTTGACGCAGTCAATACTATGATGCAGGAGGACGTGTCGGGAATACGCATGATCAAGGCGTGCGTCCGCGAGATCACCGAGAAGCTGCGATTCGGAAAAGCAAATGATGAACTGGTTAAAACACAGCTTAGCGTACTTGTCATCTTCGCATTCATGAATCCCGTCATAAATGCGCTGATGTATGTCGTTACCGCCATTATCCTTAAGGCAGGCTCCGTTGAGGTCGCAAACGGCGTTGGAACTCCCGGAACTATCATGGCAGCGATAACCTATACGACCCAGCTGCTCCACGGGATAACCATGCTTGTCATGATTTTCCAGAACATTTCAAGGGGACTTGTTTCATGGAAGCGCGTCAGGGAGATACTTAACAGCGAACCCTACCTTAAGGACGGCCCCTTTGACGGGCAGACCGAGAAGCAGGGCGAGATAGAATTTCAGAATGTATCCTTTACCTATCCCGGTGCTGACCGACCTGTACTTGAAAACATCAACCTGACCATACATAAGGGCGAAACCGTGGCGATCATGGGAGCAACAGGCTGTGGAAAGACCTCACTTGTTGGTCTTATCCCCCGATTTTACGATGTGACATCGGGAGCTGTCCTCGTTGACGGTGTGAATGTTAAGGAATACCGTCAGAGCAGCCTTCGTGAAAAGATCGCTCCCGTGCTTCAGAAGAGCGAGCTGTTCAGCGAAACTATCGGGCAGAATATTTCATGGGGTGCGCCGAATGCCTCTGACGAAAAAATAAAAGCTGCCGCAGTCACCGCACAAGCAGACGAATTTATCTCGCGGACTGCGGATGGCTACGATACCCTTGTAGCGGAGCGAGGCATGAGCTTATCGGGCGGACAGAAGCAGAGATTATCCATTGCAAGAGCTGTCGTGAAGAATGCCGAGATACTTATCTTCGACGACTCCACCAGTGCGCTGGATCTTAAAACGGAGGCTAAGCTGTACGATTCACTCCAGAAAAACCACCCCGATTCCACAAAGATTATCGTTGCGCAAAGAATAGCTACTGTGCGCAGAGCGGATAGGATAGTCGTTCTGGAAAACGGCGGAGTGGCAGCCTGCGGAACTCATACGGAGCTGCTTGAAAGCTGCCCCGTTTACCGCGATATCTATAATTCGCAGATCGGAAAGGACGGTGAAGAGAATGAGCGGACTTAATGAACAAAAACCGCAGGTGAACAGGAATATCCCCGGAATGAACCGCCGTGAAAGATTCATGGAGGTACAGCACGCCGAAAATGCAGGAAAGACTATCAGGCGTATAGTTACCTATTTTACTTATGAAAAAAAGCTTGTGATAGGCATGCTTGCCGTGGTAATTTTCGGAACGCTGTGTGGGATATATGCTCCTGCCGTACAGAGCAAGGCTATCGACATTATCGCAGGTACAAGAGAGGAAAGTCTTATTGTCACCATATTTATAATGCTTGCGGCGTATCTGCTGTACAGCGGAAGCCAACTGCTGCAGGGACTTCTCAGCGCGCGTCTAAGCCAGCGTATCGTAAAGCGCATGAGAGAAGAACTTTTCGGAAAGATAACGGAGCTTCCCATAAAATATCTGGACACTCATTCTCACGGTGATGTAATGAGCCGCATGACAAACGATGTGGAAAACATATCAACTACTGTATCGCAGTCTTTGCCGTCATTGTTTTCGGGAGTGCTGACTATTATCGGCACTGCAGCAGTGATGCTGTGGTATTGCCGCGAGCTGGCACTGCTTAGCTTCCTTACGGTGATACTGACTGTTATTGCCACAAAGGTGCTTTCGGGAAGAGTACGAAAGTTCTCAAGAAAGCGTCAGGAGCTTCTGGGACAGCTCAACGGTACTGTCGAGGAAATGGTTTCCGGCTACCGCACCGTTGCGGCATACGATCATCAGAACATTATTACGGAGGAATTTTGCACCACCTCCGATTCGCTGACCAAGGCGGGAATAAAGACCGATATTTTCAGCGGCATAATGGGGCCGATAATGAACTGTATCGGCA
>JBJESJ010000092.1:0-37328 GCA_051882725.1 Oscillospiraceae bacterium | reverse complement strand
ATAACAGGTGCAGCATATGGTCTGGGCAGGATATTTTCCGATGAATTTCTGTCGCGGGGACATGAGGTCATGGGCGATGAGGGTATCAATATTTCGGACGTGAACGCACTGTACGAGCGTCTGAAAATGCACCGCCCCGACGCGGTGATACACTGCAGGCGCGACCTGCCCACTCCCGAGCAGACCATGGAGCGGATAAGCTTCTGCTGTGCTCAGCTTGACATACCGCTGATGTATGTGAGCAGCTCGTCGGTGTTCGGTGACAGCGAGCGTGTCTGCGAGAGAACGCCACGCAGTCCCGTGACGAAAAAGGGGCTTGTATACTACAACTGCGAGAACACTGCCGCAAAGTGCAAAAGATTTATAATATACCGTCTGCCCGACAACATGTTCGGCTGCGGCGATGATGATATAGCACAGCGGCTGCTGACTCTGGGCAGGCGCAAAAAGGAGCTTATCCTGAATGCGGAGAAGGGCTTTTCGGTGGTATACGCCAACGACGCCGCAGAGTTGGGAGCGGATATTGTCGAATCGGGTAAAAGCGGGATATTCCACGGAGCCAATGAGGGGCTCTGCACGGAATTTTCTCTTGCCTGCGAGCTGTATCGGCTGACCCGTCTTGCGGGGAACGAGGATTTTTACGATGTGACGGTAAATCCCACAGCCCTCGGCGGAAGAGCCTTTGAGATGCAGTGCACGTCCATAAAAAAGGTGGGGATAGAGCCTCTTGAAGGCTGGCAGAGCGCTCTTGAACGATACACCAAAAAAATACACGGCGGAAGCTGATAAAATGGAGATGCTGATATGACCGATCTGAAAAAATATGTGACCGATATACCCGATTTCCCTAAGGAGGGGATAATATTTCATGATATCACTACCCTTCTGCAGAGCGGCGAGGGCTTTCGCGGGGCAGTGGACGAGCTTCTGAAAAGACTGGAGAACATAGAATTTGACGCAGTCATCGGGCTGGAATCGAGAGGATTTTTGTTCGGAGCGCCCGTAGCTTATGCACTGGGGAAGAGCTTTGTGCCTGTCCGCAAGAAGGGTAAGCTCCCACGGGAGACTGTGACGGCGGAGTATTCGCTGGAATACGGCACAGCGGAGGCGGAAATGCATGCAGACGCGCTTAAAAAGGGAGACAGAGCAGTTATAATAGACGATCTTATCGCAACGGGCGGCACCATCGAAGCGGCAGTGAAGCTGACGGAACAGCTGGGAGCCGATGTGGTAAAGATACTCTGCGTTGCGGAGCTGGAAGAGCTTGGCGGCAGAGAAAGGCTGGACGGCTATGATGTGGATTCGCTGATCTTCTATGGGAAATAAGCCTTTTTGCGGCGTATATCCCGACAAGCTCCATATTCATATATTCGAGCAGAGGAAAGAGCCGAAATGTCCGCGGAGATGCTCAATAACTGATGACGGCGGGGAAGGAACAGGGTCCTTCCCCGCTTTTTTGCGCGAAAAGCCCTTGATTTTTCCGCGGAGATGTGATATAATATCTTTAAGGCTTTGTATGCGCATACTGACCTTGTCAAAATTTAATATGCGGACGGTGCCTCCGACGATATATTTATCGGGCCGGAGGGTAAAAGGGAAACAGGTGCAAATCCTGTGCGATCTCGTCACCGTATTTGAGGAGCTTGCGGCAGGGAAGCGCCGAACTGTATCGGCGGTTCTCGAATGTCACTGACCGAGTGTTGGGAAGGCTGCCGCAGGTGATGATCCATGAGTCGGGAAACCTGCCGTTCGCGGTACATGAAAATGTGCCCGTCACATTTTCGGATCACGAGGTATTGATCGTACGAAATGCGGACTCTCTTTTGGAGAGGGTCCTGTTTGCTGTGCCTTCTTTCTCACAAGAGGGCTTTTTTGGTATACAGTCAATGCCTCCGAAATATCACATCGGAGGAATAATTATGAGATCTAAAAAATTACTTGCCGCTGTACTTGCGGCAACAGCTGCGGCAGCAGTATTATCGGGCTGCTCGGGGCAGGCTGCGGACAGTGCGCAGACTGCTGCCGACACGGTAAAGGAGGACGGCGAAATGACATCGGAGATACAGGAAGCCGACGACGAGGAAAATTATGACACAGGCGACGCGTCCCTTGACAACGCACGTAATCAAGACGATATCGGCGAAAAGGAGCTGCTTGTGGTAAGCTTCGGCACGAGCTACAACGACAGCCGCCGTCTCACCATAGGAGCGATAGAGAACGAGCTTGAAGCGGCATTCCCCGAATATTCTGTCAGAAGAGGCTTTACATCGAACATCATCATCGATCACATAAACAGCCGTGACGGCGTACTTATCGACGATATTGACGCTGCTCTGGAGCGTGCCATAGACAACGGCGTAAAGGAGCTGGTCATCCAGCCCACTCATCTTATGAACGGGCTTGAATACGACGAGCTCGTGGACGCGGTGGGAAACTACGCGGACGGCTTTGAGAGCATAGTTTTCGGCGAGCCGCTGCTCACAAGCGATGAAGACTTTGCGGCTGTTGAGAAGGCTATCACAGGCTGGACATCGGAATATGATGACGGCGAAACAGCGATATGCTTCATGGGGCACGGCACAGAAGCCGAGTCCAACGGCGTATATGCGAAGATGCAGGAGCTGCTGACTGCGGACGGCTACGCGAATTACTTCATCGGCACGGTAGAAGCTACACCCTCCCTTGACGACGTAATGGAAAAGGTGAAAGCAGGGGATTATAAGCGTGTGGTACTGGAGCCCTTGATGGTAGTGGCAGGCGACCACGCCAACAACGACATGGCAGGAGACGAAGAGGATTCCTGGAAATCGGCATTTGAAGCCGAAGGCTACGAGGTAATATGTCTTGTAAGAGGTCTGGGCGAGAATAACGATATCCGTCAGATATATATTGACCATGTGAAGAAAGCCATAAGTGAATAACGATCAGCTGTCAGCGTAGAAGTCCATAGCTTTTGTCCGAAAGCTATGGACTGATCATTATGGACACCGGATCATGTATAACTCACTCCCGAAAGGAAACCAAACTATGAAAACAAAGCTTATTATATCTCTCGCGGCGGCGGCAGTCATTCTGACGGGGTGCGGAGAAGCTCCCGCAGATGTCACCGGCGCTCCTGCCAATGAGGTGGCACAGGGCGCGGAGACTGTTGCAGATATACTCGAAACAGACGAGGATATGACTCCCGTTTACGGCTCGGAGCTGAAGGACGGCGTGTACGATATCACTGTGGATTCAAGCTCCTCTATGTTCAATATCACAAGCTGTGAGCTCACCGTGGAAAACGGCGAAATGACTGCGGTCATGACTATGGGCGGTACGGGGTATCTTTATGTTTATATGGGTAAGGGCGAAAATGCTTCGGAGGCGGACTATATCCCCTTTGAGGAAAATGCGGACGGCGAGCATACCTTTACTGTGCCTGTGGAGGCTCTCGATGTGGCTGTGGACTGCGCCGCTTTCAGTAAAAATAAGGAACAGTGGTACGACCGCAGACTTGTTTTCCGCAGTGATGACCTCCCCGACAGCGCTTTTGCCGACGGTATGCTGGTTACTGCGGAAACTCTCGGACTTGCCGACGGAGAATATACTGTCGATGTTTCCCTTGAGGGCGGCTCGGGCAAGGCTTCGGTGGATTCTCCCGCAAGGCTTACCGTGGAAAACGGAAAGGCTTATGCGGAGATCGTCTGGAGCAGCTCAAATTACGATTATATGACCGTGAACGGCGAGAGATACGATATGACGAATACCGAGGGCAATTCGACGTTTGTTATCCCCGTGACCCGTTTCGACCGGAAAATGAACGTTACCGCCGATACTACCGCAATGAGCGTTCCCCATGAGATAGAGTACACTCTGTACTTCGACTCGTCCACGATAAGCTGATGAGGAAAGGGTCATTCACAGCCGCACTGATAATGAGCGTCATGGTACTGACGTCGTGCGGCGGAAATGCGGAGAGCTTCTCCGAAAGCGAGCCCACGGGCTCCATGGAGTTATCCTATGCACAGCAGTTTACGGTGGATTATTACGGCGATTATCACCTTATCACCATAGGCGGTACGGACAGGTATCTGCTTGTGCCCGAAAACGGCGATATCCCCGCCGATATGCCGTCCGATATCACGGTGATACGTCAGCCGGTTGATAATATCTATCTTGCGGCATCGTCGGCGATGGATCTGTTTGACGGACTTGATTCGCTGGATAAGGTGCGCATGACCGCCACAAAGCCCGAGGAATGGTCGCTGCCGAATGTCCGCAGTGCCATTGACAACGGGGAGATCCTCTATGCGGGGAAATACTCCGCTCCCGATTATGAGCTTATCCTGTCGGAGGATTGTACGCTGGCGGTGGAATCCACCATGATATATCACTGTCCGGAGGTGGGCGAGCAGCTGAAAAGCTTCGGCATACCCGTGCTGACAGAGCGGTCAAGCTATGAAGCTCACCCGCTGGGTCGCATGGAATGGATAAAGCTGTACGGGCTTATCCTCGGGAAATATGATGAAGCGGAGACGCTTTTCAATGAAAAGGCGGAGCTGTTTGAATCGGTGAAAAATGCGGAGCCCACGGGGAAAACTGCGGTATTTTTCTATATAAGCGCAAACGGCAGCGTGAATATCCGAAAGCCGGGAGATTACGTCTCGGAGATGATACGTCTCGCAGGCGGGGAGTATATCCCCTCTGCGGAGCAGGTCAGCGCGGACGAGAACGCTCTCTCTACCATGAACATGCAGTTTGAGGCGTTCTATGCCATTGCCAAGGACGCAGACTACATCATCTACAACAGTACGGTAAACGGCGGGCTGTCCTCGGTGGAGGAGCTTATCGCGAAAAACGGGCTGCTTGCGGACTTTAAGGCAGTCCGTGAGGGAAACGTCTGGTGCACCGAAAAGAACATGTTCCAGCAGACCACAGCCGCCGCGGACATGATATCCGACCTGCACAGCGTATTTACGGGCGAAGCGGACAGTGTCACTGCTTATATGTACAAACTAAACTGAAAGGATATCCGACATGAGCAAACGGAGAAGATATATCATCGGTTTTGCTGCGACGGCGGTGCTGCTCATCGTTTTATTTGCGGCAGGGCTGTACACGGGCAGCGCAGGCTTATCCTTTGCCGAGGTGACCGACGTGCTGACATTGAGAAGCGACAATATCACCGCGGTGAACATAGTATACGGGATACGTCTGCCGAGAGCGGCTGCTGCGGTGATACTCGGCGGAGGACTGTCCGTTTCGGGATATCTGCTGCAGACATTTTTTGCAAATCCCATAGCGGGGCCTTATGTACTGGGGATATCCTCGGGAGCAAAGCTGACCGTCGCATTTGCGATGATATTCGCTCTAAGAGAGGGCTTTGCGCTGAACTCCGCAGGAATGATAGCCGCCGCATTTGTCGGAGCGATGATATCCATGGGCTTTGTGCTGATGATATCGGGAAAAGTGAAGAAAAGCTCTGTGCTGATAATCAGCGGTGTGATGATAGGGTATATCTGTTCGGCGCTGACCGATTTTGCGGTGACCTTCGCGGACGATTCCAACATAGTGAATCTGCATAACTGGTCCATGGGCAGCTTTTCTGGGATAGACTCGGACGATGTAAAGGCGATGTCCGCGGTGATATTCCCGTCGGTGCTGGCGGCGCTTCTGATGTCGAAGCAGATATCGGCGTATCGTCTGGGCGAGACCTACGCCCGCAGCTCGGGAGTGGATATCAGGCTTTTCCGTGCGCTGCTGATATTATTGTCGAGCTTATTGTCGGCGGCGGTGACAGCCTTTGCGGGACCCGTATCCTTTGTGGGGATAGCGGTGCCGCAGCTTATGAAGAGCATAACAGGCACCTCAAAGCCGCAGATAATGATACCCGCGTCATTTTTGGGCGGCGCAGCGTTCTGTCTGTTATGCGACATAATAGCGAGGACTGCATTTGCCCCGTCGGAGCTTAGCATAAGCACGGTAACAGCTGTATTCGGAGCGCCTGTTGTTATCTGGATAATGCTTAAGAAAAACAGTCATGCGGGATGACCCGCGGCTGATGCCCCGGCGGGATGCCCCGCGGCCATTGCCGCGTTGTATGTTTTTCAGCTTAGGCACTTTTTTCCCGCGGAGGTTACTTTGTCCCGAAACATCGTTTTATCTCACATCATATTATATAGGAGGTGTTCACATGGAGGAAATACTGCGCACCGAAAAATTATCGGCGGGCTACGGCGGAAAGATCATCGTCGGAGATATGGACATCATCGCAGAGCGTGGGAAGATACTCACGCTGATAGGCCCCAACGGCGCGGGGAAATCCACCGTGTTGAGGACCCTTATCCGACAGCTTGACCGCATTTCGGGGAGCATCGCCGTACTGGGCAGAGATATCGGCAGCTACGGCGGAAAGGAGCTTGCCCGCACTATGTCGATACTCATGACGGAGCGCTCCGACCCGGAGCTCATCACCTGCCGCGACGTGATAAATTCGGGACGTTACCCCTACACGGGACAGCTGGGGATACTGTCCGAAGAGGACAGGCATCAGGTCGATAAAGCAATGGAGCTGACCGCAGTCACCGACATAGCCGATAATGATCTCAGCCGCATAAGCGACGGTCAGCGTCAGCGGGTCATGCTTGCGAGGGCAGTAGCGCAGGAGCCCGAAATCCTCATCTTAGACGAGCCCACGTCCTATCTTGACATCTCCCACAAGCTGAAGCTGCTGGACATTTTAAAGAAGCTGACCCGTGAGCGGGGGATAGCGGTCATCATGTCCATGCACGAGATTGATCTTGCTCAGAGGATATCAGATAGTGTGATATGTATAAAGGATGGAAATATCGACCGGGCGGGCTCTCCCGACGAGATATTCACCGCGGACTATATCAGCAGACTGTATGGGATAGACGAGGGCAGTTATGAGGAGCTGTACGGCTCGGCGGAATTATCGGCAGTAAAGAGTGAGCCGCGGTACTTTGTGATATCGGGGAGCGGAACGGGCATTAATATATTCAGGCGCTTACAGAGGGAAAATATCCCCTTTGCGGCGGGAGTTATCCATGAGAACGACCTTGACTATCCCTGCGGGAAGGCGCTTGCGGCGGAAATAGTCACAGAGCGCGCGTTCGAGCCGATAAGTGAGGAAGCCCAAGCAAGAGCAAGGGAGCTCATAAATCGTTGTGAGAGAGTGATATACAGCGGCTGTCGGTTCGGCAGCATGAACGAAGGGAACAGGCTGCTGCTGCGGTATGCGGAAAGCCTCGGAAAAGTGAGTGGTGATCTTATCCCGCCCCTGCCGCCCCTCTTACACTGACCTCTTCTTTGTTTGTAAATCTGCTAAGATTTAGTTGAATAGCGGCGGTTCTTTTTGGGCTGGTCATTAATTGTTTTTGAGTCACGGCTAATTTGGCTGACTAACTGCGTTAGTCGCCACCACGCGCGTGGGAGGACAAACTCCGGGAAGAGACAAGCGGCTTACTCGTACTCTCATCGAAAGATTTACTCTTAGTGTAGCGCCGTTTTTCTCTCCCCTACGTTTTTCCTCCCACACCCACTTTTTCCTCTCCCCACTCTTTTGCCCTGCTCGAATATCATCGGTTACCAATGCTCCGCTTACTTTAAGTTTGGCGCCGACACCGGGAGGGTCGGCGCTGGGGTGGCTGTAAGGGGTAAATGAAATAATGCTATTTGGGGATTTCTGGGGCGGCTCGTCCACTGCGTTCACTAAGGGCTGCGTTTTTGGGGCTGTGGACTAATCGCTCATAACTGCGAAAGGAGCAAAATAAATCATGTCATGTACACATATATACTGCGGAGACGGCAAGGGGAAAACTACCGCGGCGCTGGGACTTGCTGTCAGGGCTGCGGGGGCGGGACTTCGCGTTCATATCGTGCAGATACTCAAAGGGTCGCCGTCGTCCGAGCTGGAAAGCCTGAAATTGCTGCCCGGCATCACCGTGGAAAGGCTTGATAAAAATTACGGCTTCTTTTCAAAGATGTCCGACGAGGATAAGCGGGAGGTCACCGGGCGGCATAATGAAATGCTTCAGGCCGCTTTTCGGAAGATGTCGGACGGGGAAGCGGATATGCTCATTATCGACGAGCTTTTCGCAGGATATAATTATGGGCTCCTCGATGGGGAACTTGCGGACAGGATAGTTTTTGAACGTCCCGACTCCTGCGAGCTTGTGCTGACGGGGCGGAACCCTCCCGAAAGATACCTTGCCGCCGCCGACTATATCAGCGAGATAAAAGCAGTGCGCCACCCATATGAAAAGGGTCTCAAAGCCCGAAAAGGCATAGAATATTAGTGAGGTGATCAAAATGAACATTGAACATCTGCCCCCCGCAGATATCGAACGCCGCAGCATGGAGATCATCGAAAGCGAAATGGGGGATACTTCCCGATTGTCCGAAACGGAAAAGCTTGTGGTGAAGCGGGTCATCCATGCGACTGCGGATTTTGATTATCTCGATAATCTGAGATTCTCCGAAAACGCTGCGGATATCGGACTCGAAGCCCTCAAAAACAGAGCAGTGATAGTGACCGATACGAATATGGCGCTGTCGGGGATATCAAAGCCTGCGCTGAGGGCGCTGGGCTGCGAGGCGGTCTGCTTCATGGCGGACGAGGACGTCGCCGCACAGGCAAAGGCTTCGGGCATGACCCGCGCAGCTGTGTCCGTCGATAAGGCGGCGAGGCTCTTCGGCAGGGGAAACGTCATATTTGCGGCAGGCAACGCGCCCACTGCACTGATACGCATGCACGAGCTGATAAGCGAAGGGAAAATGTCCCCGTCGCTGGTGATCGGCGTACCTGTGGGCTTTGTGAACGTGGTGCAGTCCAAGGAGCTCATCATGAGCGGCAGCACGCCGTACATCGTCGCCGCGGGCAGAAAGGGCGGAAGCACTGTTGCCGCGGCTATATGCAATGCGCTGCTGTATCAGCTGTACGAAAGGAAATGAAGATGAAAGGAAAATTATACGGCATAGGAACAGGTCCCGGCGACCCCGAGCTTATGACATTAAAAGCGGTGCGCATCATTAATGGATGCGAGGTCATAGCCGCTCCGAGGACTGCGGGGAAGAACACCGCCGCGCTGAATATCGCAGAGCAGGTCTGCGATATGTCCCGCAAGGAGATCATTTACATGGACTTTTCCATGGGCGGCGCGGACGCTGACGAGCTTCACAAAAGGGCTGCGGATAATATCTGCAAAGCGCTGTCCGAGGGCAAAAACACGGCATTTCTGACTATCGGCGATATTACGGTGTACTCCACCTTTTCCTACATTGCGGAAATAGTGGAGCGCCGCGGCTATGAGACGGAGCTCTGTCCCGGAGTGACGAGCTTCTGCGCAGCGGCTTCTGCGGCGAAGCGCAGCCTCACCGAGAAGGACAGTCCTCTTGTGGTGATACCGTCCTCATGCGCGGAGATAGACGAGCTTCTCGATATCCGCGGCACGAAGGTCATCATGAAGAGCGGACGGAAAATAACCGAGGTAAGACGTCTTCTGGAGGAAAAGGGAATGACGGACAGTGCATATGCGGTCTGCAGCTGCGGCATGGCGGACGAACGCATATATGAGGATATATCCGAGCTGCCAGACAGCTGCGGATATTTCACCACCATTATCGCGGAGGATATCTCCCATGAGTGAGTATATATACCGTGACGGTGAGCGGCTCCGCTGCGGATATACTACAGGGTCATGTGCGGCTGCGGCGGCGAAGGCCGCGGCGCAGATGCTGCTGTCTGGGGAAATAGTCTCCGAGGCTGTGCTGACAACTCCGGTCGGCACTGTGCTCACCCTTGAGATACTGGACATAAAGCGCACGGGCAGCTGCGTTTCCTGCGCAGTGAGAAAAGACGGCGGCGACGACCCCGACGTCACAAGCGGACTGCTTGTGTATTCGGCGGTGAGGAAGATACAGAGCGGTATTGATATCCTTGGAGGAGAAGGCGTGGGGAGAGTCACAAAGGCCGGACTTGACCAGCCTGTGGGAGAAGCGGCGATAAACAGTGTCCCGAGGAAGATGATAACCGCCGCAGTGGGTGATATCGCCCGAAAATACGGCTATGAGGGCGGCTTTGAGGTGACAGTTTCCGTGCCCCGCGGCGAGGATATCGCAGCAAAGACCTTTAATCCGCGGCTGGGCATTGAGGGCGGCATATCCATCCTCGGCACCACGGGCATCGTTGAGCCCATGAGCAATTCCGCAGTGATAGGCACAATACGCGCCGAGGAAAATATCCGCCGCGCCGAGGGCAGGAAAAGCCTTCTGCTGACGGTGGGCAACTACAGCAAAAGCTTCCTTGCGGAAGAAATGCCCCACATGCCGGACAAAAGTGTGATGTGCAGCAATTTCATCGGAGACGGTATAGATATCGCCATGGAGCTGGGCTTTGAGAGGCTGCTTCTCATCGGACATATCGGCAAGCTTTGTAAGCTCGGCGCGGGGATAATGAACACTCACTCGTCGCAGGCGGACGGGCGCATGGAGGTACTTGTGACTTGCGGTGTGATCGCGGGTGTGAGCTTAGATGTGCTGAAAATGCTGCCCGACTGCGCCACGGTGGATGCGGCTCTTGAGCTGCTCGATAACATCGGCATGAGGGAGAAAACGGCGGCTGTTCTTATGGAGCGGATAGAGTATTATCTGAAAGCACGGACAAAGGGCATTATGGATATCGGCGCGGTGACCTTTTCCTATAAGTACGGGGTGATCGGGAAGACCTCATCGGCAGATGGATTGATATCAAAGCTTACGGAGGAGTATAAATGATAAATTTTGTGGGAGCAGGCAGCGGTGCGGAGGACCTTATCACCGTCCGCGGAGCAAGGCTTATCGCAGCTGCGGACGTGATAATATATGCAGGGTCGCTGGTGAACCCGAAGCTGCTGGACAGCGCAAAGGAAGGCTGTGAGCTGCACAACAGCGCATATATGACCCTTGAAGAGGTCATCGGGGTGATGAAGTCCGCCGAGGAGCAGGGGAAAAACACAGTCCGTCTCCACACTGGAGACCCCTGCCTTTACGGGGCCATACGGGAGCAAATGGACGCCCTCGACAGGCTTGGCATAGCCTATGAGATATGCCCCGGAGTGAGCTCCTTCTGCGGAGCGGCTGCGGCGTTAAGGGCGGAATATACCCTCCCCGATGTGAGCCAGACTGTGATGATAACTCGCATGGAGGGGCGCACTCCCGTGCCCGAGCGGGAAAGGATATCATCTCTTGCGGCGCACGGGGCGACAATGGTCATATTTTTAAGTGCGGGCATGACCGAAAAGCTGTCCCGCGAGCTTATCCGCGGAGGATATCCCCCCGACACTCCCGCGGCGATAGTATACAAAGCCACTTGGGAGGATGAAAAGGTCTGCCGCTGCACGGTAGATACTCTTCATAAGACGGCGCAGGAAAATGGCATATCAAAGACAGCTCTTATCTGCGTGGGAGATTTTCTGAGCGACGATTATTCCCTGTCTAAGCTGTACGACAAGAGCTTTGAAACAGGCTTCAGAAAGGCGCAGCCATGAAAGCGGCGGTGATATCCCTGACGGAAAACGGGCTGAAAAATTCCGAAATGATAGCCGAGGGACTTGGCAGCTGCGACCGATACGCCTTTGAAAAGCACTGTGGAGGCAATGCAGTCCCCTTTGAAAACCTCAGCGGACTGGTGGGGGAAATATTCGGAAAATATGAGGGACTGATATTCGTCTGCGCCTGCGGAGCAGCTGTCAGGGTGATCGCTCCCCATATCGTATCGAAGCAGACAGACCCCGCGGTCATAGCCGTGGACGAGCAGGGCAGATTTGCGGTATCGCTGCTGTCGGGACATATCGGCGGAGCTAATGCTCTTACACGGAAGATCGCGGACATCATCGGAGCAGTTCCCGTGATAACTACTGCCACCGATACGGGCGGGAAATTCTCTCCCGACAGCTTTGCGGCGGCAAATAAGCTCCATATCTGCGAGATGGATATGGCAAAGGAAATAGCCGCTGAGATAGTAAACGGCGGGAAGATCGGATTTTACAGCGAATATGAGCATACCGCGCTCCCCGAGGAGCTTGACCCCGATGTGAAAAGCATCGGCATCGCAGTCACATCGGACGAGGATATCTCCCCATTTGAGCGGACGCTTCATCTTGTTCCGAAGAATATTTCCCTCGGCGTCGGCTGCAAAAGGGACATTTCCCCCGAAGCATTAGCAGAGTTTGCAAAGCGGGTGCTTAGTGAAAATAATATCCCGCTGTACAGGCTCTGCAGCGTCTGCACCATTGATGTGAAAAGAGATGAAGCTGCCATACTGAAATTCGCCGGGGAAAAACATCTGCCGCTGAGATTCTACACCGCAGAGCAGCTGATGAATGTCAAGGGCGATTTTTCCGCTTCGGAGTTCGTACTCGGCAGAGTGGGAGCGGATAATGTCTGCGAGCGGAGCGCTGCCGCCGAGGGCGGAAGGATGATCATCCCGAAGCGTGCGGAAAACGGCATGACGCTTGCCGCGGCGGAAAATGCGGTAAAACTTGACTTTGAAAGGACGATATTATGAGCAGGCTGTATATTGTGGGCTTTGGCGCAGGAAATTATGAGGGCATGACAATTTCCGCCGAAAGGGCGATATCCGAAAGCAGTCTTATAGTGGGCTATACCGTATATGCGGAGCTTATGAGGAAATATTTCCCCGAAAAGCGTTATGAGGTCACTCCCATGCGGCAGGAGCGGGACAGAGTTATCCTCGCGCTGGAGCGGGCACAGAGCGAAACGGTGTCTCTCATATGCAGCGGCGACAGCGGAATTTACGGCATGGCAGGGCTTGCGCTGGAGCTGGCGGAAAATTTCCCCGATGTGGATATAGAGATAGTCCCGGGAGTGACCGCCGCAGTCAGCGGAGCGGCAGTGCTTGGTGCGCCGCTGACTCACGATTTTGCGGTGATAAGCCTGTCCGACCTGCTTACCCCGTGGGAGAAGATAGAAAAGCGGCTCGCGCTTGCCGCGGAAGCGGATTTTTCGATAGTGCTGTATAATCCGTCCTCGAAGAAGCGGGCAGACTATCTTGCGCGGGCATGTGATATCATGCTGCGGCACAAGTCTCCCGAGACGGTCTGCGGCTATGTGAAGAACATCGGCAGGGAAGGGCAGGAAAGCTGTATCCTGACCTTATCCGAGCTGCGGGACACGCCCGTGGATATGTTCACCACGGTCTTTGTGGGCAACAGCGAGACTAAGGCGGCAGGCGGGAAAATGGTCACACCGAGAGGATATAAGGATGTCTGAAATACTGATATTCGGCGGGACTGCCGAGGGCAGGAACCTTGCGGAATATTGCGCGGAGAATGATATCGGAGCATTTGTAAGCACTGCCACCGAATACGGCGGAGATATCATCGGCAGCGCAGAAAGGCTGCATATACTGACGGGCAGGCTGGATATGGAGCAGATAGCACAGCTTATCCGCAGGGAAGATATCGGGCTTGTCATCGACGCCACCCACCCCTACGCAGTGCAGGTCACGGAGAATATCCGCCGTGCCTGTGAGCGCACTATGACCCGCTGTGCAAGGCTTGTCCGTGAGGAAAGCGCTCCCGTGGCTGATGGGCGTTATTTTGACAGCGTATCGGAGGCTGTATCTTATCTGAATGGAGTTTCGGGGGATATCCTCGTCACTGTGGGCAGCAAGGAGCTCAAAGAATTTATGCCGCTGCGGAACAGATGCACGGTGAGGGTACTGCCCTCGGAGAATATCGCCGCAGAGTGCATGTCTATGGGATTTTCCCGCATCATCGCAGAGCAGGGGCCATTTTCCGAGGAGGAAAATATCCGCCACATCACCGCCGCGGGAGCAAAGTATCTTGTGACCAAGGACGGCGGACGGGCGGGAGGATTTCCCGAAAAGGCATCGGCTGCTAAGAAGTGCGGCTCTGAGCTCATTATCATAAAGCGCCCGAGGGAGCATGGCATCTCCCTTGAACGGGCAAAGGAGCTGATACTTGCCATGAGGAAAAAAATCGCCGTTGTCGGCACGGGCATGGACGGAGATAAGACCATGACTGCGGAGGGACTTGAAGCGGTGCGCTCCGCGGAGCTTATCATCGGCGCAGAGCGCGCAGTATCACCGTTTAAGGCTATGGGGAAGGAGATATTCATCTCCTGTGACCCGAACATGACAGCAAAGCATATCGCAGAAACGGCGCATGAAAATATCACCGTGCTGATGTCGGGGGACTGCGGATTTTTCAGCGGTGCGGAGAAGCTGCTGCCTCTGCTGTCGGACTATGATATCCGCGTGATATGCGGGATATCCTCGGCGGTGTATTTCTGTTCGAGGACAGGCGTATCATGGAAGGATGTACAGTTTGTCAGTCTCCACGGCAGAAGCGGGAGCATCGTCCGCAGGGTATGCTCCCACGAGAGGACGTTTTTCCTGCTTGGGGGAAATATCGCCCCGAAGGACATATGCAGGCGGCTCTGCGAGTATGGTATGGGCGACGTTGATATTTTCATCGGTGAGAACTTAGCCTATGAGAACGAAAAGCTCACCCACGGCAGGGCAGAGGAGCTGACCGACATCGAAACGGACAAGCTCTGCGTGCTTATGGCGATAAACCGTCGGTATGAGCGGCATATCCGCGGGTGTATCCCCGACAGTGAATTTATCCGCGGGAGCGTGCCCATGACAAAAGCCGAGGTGCGGAGCATCATCGTGAACAAGCTCTGCGTCCCGAAGGACGGAATAGTCTGGGACATCGGCTGCGGAACTGGCTCGGTATCTGTGGAAGCGGCTCTGCGGTGCGAAGGAGGAACGGTTTACGCTGTGGACCGTTCGGAGGAGGCTTCACAGCTGACCGATAAAAACCGAAAGAAATTCGGCTGTGACAACATAGAGATAATAACGTCAGACGGCGCAGAGGCGGTGAAAGCTCTGCCGAAGCCGGACTGTGTGTTCATCGGCGGTTCGGGAGGCGAGCTGGGGGATATCATCTCTGCGGCGATCGAAAAAGATCCCGCTGTGCGGATAGTCATTACGGCGGTAACTCTTGAAACGCTGAACGAGAGCATAAGGCTGCTTGAAGCGGCAGGGAGAGAATGTGAGATATCGCAGATATCGGTAACGAGGGTAAAGAAGGTCGGAGCGCACAGTATGCTCTCGGCGGAAAATCCTGTTTATATAGTTAACAGTTAGTTGTTTTACAAGTATTCACATACCTATCGAGGACGAGATCACCATGAAAAAACTAATGATATCGGGAACAAACAGCGGCTGCGGAAAGACCTCCGTCACCTGCGGGATATTGCAGGCGATAGCAGACCGCGGCTTGTCGGCGGCGGCTTTCAAATGCGGCCCCGATTATATCGACCCTGCCTTTCATCGGCAGATAACGGGGATAGCGGCAGGAAATCTGGACAGCCGCTTCTGCGATGCCGATAAGCTGAACTTCCTCCTTGACCGCAATGACGCGGATATCGCCGTTATCGAGGGAGTTATGGGCTTCTATGACGGCGTGGGGGAGAAATATTCTTCCTGTGAAACGTCCATGCTGACGGGCACTCCCGCCGCCGTTGTCATCGACTGTAAGGGCATGAGCCTTTCCGTGGGCGCGGTGATGAAGGGCTTTCTCACCTTCCGCCCCAACAGGATAGCGGGATTTATCTTCAACCGCCTGCCCGAGTCGCAGACAGACACCGTGAAAAGGCTCTGCGAAGAGCTTGGCACCGAGTATCTGGGGAGATTTCCCTATTCGCCCGATATCGTTCTGGAAAGCCGTCATCTGGGGCTTGTCACCGCCGACGAGACTGCACAGCTGAAACAGAAGCTTCACCGCATGGGACAGCTTGCAGAGGATAATATCCGCATAGACAGGCTGCTTGAGACAGCCGCTTCTGCGGAGGATATCCCCTATGAGCCGCCGCAGATAAGTCCGCTGACCGATATCCCCGTAAGGATCGCTGCGGCACGGGACAGGGCGTTCTGCTTTTACTACGAGGAGACCTTTGAGCTGCTGCGCGGACTTGGCTGCGAGATCATTGAGTTTTCGCCCCTTGCCGATGAAAAGCTCCCCGAAAATATCAGCGGACTTATCCTCGGCGGAGGATATCCCGAGCTTTATGCTAAGGCGCTGTCGGAGAACATCTCCATGCGTATATCGGTGAGAAATGCGGTAACATCAGGACTTCCCACGATAGCGGAGTGCGGCGGGTTCATGTATCTCAACCGCACATTGGAGGGCAGTGACGGCAGAAAATACGATATGGTCGGAATATATGACGGAGACTGCTATAAGACCGACAGTCTGAAGCGTTTCGGCTACGGCGATATGACTGCGCAGCGGGACGATCTCCTGTGCAGAAAGGGCGAGGTCATACGCTCTCACGAGTTCCACTACTGGGACTGCACCGATATCGGCGGAGATTATTACTCAAAGCGCAGCCGCGGAGGGAATCTCTGTATTCATGCGGATAAGCGCATTTACGCGGGATTTCCTCATCTGTACCTGTTCGGGGATATCCCTGCGGCGGAAAATTTTGTGAAAGCATGTCTGGAGTATAGAAATGAAAAGGATCGGTAAAATAGTCTCCGCAGACAAAGCGGCGGCAGAAATGGCACAGGAGCACTGGAACAGCGTAGGCAAGCCGCTTCACAGCCTCGGGCTGTTGGAGGGAGCGGTCATAAAGATCGCTGGCATTACGGGCAGTGAAAGCGTTGATATCTCAAAGCGGTGCGCGGTGGTGTTCTGCGCGGATAACGGAGTTGTCGCCGAGGGAGTGACCCAGTCGGACAGCAGCGTTACCGCCATAGTCGCAAAGGCGATAGCTTCGGGAACGTCCAGCATAAACCGCATGGCGCAGACCTTTCATGCAGACGTTTTCCCTGTGGATATCGGCATGGATACGGACATTTACGACGAGCGCATCCTGCGGCGGAAGATATCCTGCGGCACGGGGAATATCGCTGTGGGAGCGGCAATGTCACGGGAAAACGCCGAAAGAGCCATAACCGCAGGAATGGATATCGCAGGAGAAATGAAGGACAAAGGCTATGATATCCTCGTGACGGGAGAAATGGGCATAGGCAACACCACCACCTCCGCAGCCATAGCCTCGGTGCTGCTGGACGAGTCCCCCGAAGCGGTGACGGGAAAGGGCGCAGGACTGAGCGAGGACGGACTTTTCCGCAAGATATCCGCCGTGAAAAGAGCAATTGCGGTCAATTCCCCCGACGCAGGCGACCCCGTGGATATCCTTGCAAAGCTTGGGGGCTATGATATCGCAGGAATGACGGGACTTTTCCTCGGAGGGGCGTACTATCGTATCCCTGTGGTCATAGACGGAGTTATCTCCGCAGTGGCTGCCGTTCTTGCAGCGAAGCTATGTCCCGCCGTATGTGACTATATGCTGTGCTCCCACGTATCGAAGGAGCCCGCAGGGAGAAAGCTTCTGGACAGTATAGGCATGAAGCCCATTATCACCGGAGAGCTGTGTCTGGGCGAGGGCACGGGAGGGATACTGCTCCTGCCGCTTTTAGACGGAGCATTGGCGGTGTATGCTTCGGCTCATAGATTCGATGAACTTGACATGGAAAGGTATGTGGAGCTGTAATGTTCGTACTTATCACAGGGGGCAGCAAGAACGGAAAGTCCTCGATAGCGGAGAAAATTCTGACAGCATATGCTGTGCCGAAATACTACATAGCCACAATGGAGCCATTCGGCGAGGAAGCACAAGCTGCCATAAAGCGTCACCGTGAGATGCGCTGCGGAAAGGGATTTGTGACGGTGGAGAAGTACACCGATGTGGGGGAGATAATACTGCCGCAGGGGAGCGGAGCTTTGCTTGAATGTGTGGGGAATCTCTGCGCGAACGAGATTTTCTCTGCAGGACAGGAGCACCCCGCAGAGAAAATACTCCGCGACATCGGAAAGCTGTCGGAGAGCACGGAAATATTCGCTGCGGTCACAAGTCAGGTAGGCTCGGACGGGATAATATATCCGAAGGAGACCATGAACTATATCGGGGAAATGGGACTGATTAACAGCGGTCTTGCTGAAATGGCGGACGCTGTGATAGAAGCGGTGTTCGGAATACCCGTTGTGCTGAAAGGAGAATTGCCCGTATGTCTGTGATAAGGTCGCTGTGTTCGGCGTTTCTGATGTATTCGAGGATACCCGTCCCCAAGGTGGAGTGGAAGGAGGAAAACAGGCGGTATGCGCTGTGTTTTTTTCCGCTGGTGGGAGCGGTCATCGGAGCGGTGCTTTTGCTGTGGTATCATATCGCGGAGTATTTCTCGGCGGGGAAGATGCTGTTTGCAGTGATCTGCACAGCGCTCCCCGTGATGATAACGGGGGGGATTCACCTTGACGGCTTCTGCGACGTGAACGACGCGCTGGCAAGCTGCTCGGACAGGCAAAAAATGCTGGAGATAATGAAGGACTCCCACATCGGAGCCTTTGCGGTCATAAGATTGTGCATATATCTGATGCTGCAGGCGGGGATATATTCGGAGATATCGTGCTTTGCGGAAATGCTCATAATTGCGCTGATATCTGTACAGTCACGGTCATGGAGCGCCCTTGCGGCGGTAACTCTGCCGAATGCACGTGGAGAGGGCAGTCTTGCAGTCTTTTCCGAGCCGGCCCACAAGAGGATAACTGTGGCTGCGGAGATAATATATCTGATGATATCGTCGGCGGCGATGATATGGTGCGGCGGCATATCGGGCGCTGCGGCGGTCATATGCGGAGCTATCGTGTTCCTGTATTACCGTTACACGTCGCTGAAGCGTTTCGGCGGCATAACGGGGGATACGGCAGGATATTTCCTGCAGCTTTTCGAGCTGATAACGGCAGCGGCTGTTATTGCAGCCGATAAATTGCTGACGGGGGTGATACTGTGATACTGATAGTGGGAGGAGCATATCAGGGCAAGCGGCAATATGCGCAAAAGCGTTACGGTCTTGATGAAGCGGACATCATCGCGGGAGACGATATGCAGAAAATATCCTCTGCGAAATGCATTGACGGCTTTGAGAAATTCGTGTATAATAATGGTGAAAGTGCGGTAAAAGCGGCGGAAAAGCTGCTCGGTGAAAATCCCGGGGTCATCATCATCATGACGGAAATCGGCAGCGGGATAATCCCCCTTGACAGGACGGAGCGCCGCAGACGTGAGCTTGTGGGACAGACGGGCTGTTTCCTCGCAGAGCGGGCGGAAATCGTGATACGCATGACCTGCGGCATACCTCAGCTTCTGAAAGGAGACAGCCTGTGAGGATAATTTTCATACGCCACGGCATGACCGCAGGCAATGCGGAAAAGCGGTACATCGGCAGAACGGACGAGCCATTATCCTCCGAGGGCATGGCAGATATCGTCCGAAAAAAATACCCCCCTGCGGACATTGCGGTGACAAGTCCCATGAGGCGGTGCATAGAAACGGTTCACATCATCTATCCCCATATCACGCCCGTTATCTGCGATGAACTGCGGGAGTGCGATTTCGGCGATTTTGAGGGAAAAAATTATCATGAGCTGAACGGAAACGCCGCCTATCAGAAATGGATAGACAGCGGCGGAGAGGATACTTTTCCAAACGGCGGATCCCCCGCGGATTTTCGTAAGCGCTGTGTGGAGGGCTTTCTCGGCACAGTGAAGGATCACGGCGAAAACGAAGTGATAGCCTATATTGTCCACGGCGGGACGATAATGTCGGTGCTGTCTGAGCTGTCCGAGCCGAAACGGGGCTATTACGATTTTCACAGGGACAACGGCTGCGGATATATCGCCGAATGGGACGGACAAAGGCTCATCATCACGGAGGAGATATAATGGACTATATAATTGCGGTAATGCCGCTGATATGCGGATTTATCCTTGACCTTATCATAGGCGACCCATACAATATGCCTCATCCCGTGCGGCTGATGGGGAAGTGCATATCGGCGCTGGAGGACTTTTTCCGCAGGATAATGCCGAACAGTCTGCGGACGGGCGGCACATATCTTGCGCTGATAATGATAACGCTGTCGGGGCTTATCCCGATGATAATACTGTGGGCGTGCTACTCGGTGAACGTGTGGCTGGGAGCAGCTGTTGAGACCGTACTGGTATATTATTTGCTGGCGGCGAGGTGCCTGTCGGACGAGTGCATGAAGGTCTGCCGTGCGGTGGAGGAGCATGACCTTGACAAAGCGCGTCAGGCGGTGTCGATGATAGTAGGGAGAGATGTTGACAAGCTTGACGAGAAAGGCGTTCTGAAAGCGGCAGTTGAGACCGCCGCAGAGAACACATCGGATGGCGAATGTGCGCCGCTTTTCTTCATTGGCATAGGGGGAGCGGTCTTGGGCTTCGTCTACAAAGCGGCGAACACGATGGACTCAATGATAGGCTACAAAAACGAGAAATACATAGAATTCGGACGATTTGCAGCGAAGCTGGACGATGTGCTGAACTTTATACCGTCGCGGCTGACGGCTTTACTGATGATAGTTGCGGCATACATTCTGAAGCTGGACGGGCGTTCGTCGTACAGGATATGGAGACGCGACAGGGACAGTCAGCCCAGTCCGAACGCTGCGCAGACGGAATCGGCGGCAGCGGGAGCGTTAGGGTTAGAGCTGTTAGGAGACGCGTACTATTTCGGAAAGCTTCATCACAAGAACACCATAGGGGACGGCACAAAAGATATAGAGCCGAATGACATCCGCCGCATGAACAGTCTGATGTTCACAACATCGGCGCTCATGCTGATAATATCAATTGCCGTCAGAGCAGCAGCAGCGGCGTTATTCAATTTATAATTATAATTAGAACTACCACCGCCTCGTCCCCCGAACAGCACTATATCATTTACCCGATGAAATGAACAAAGCGCCGACCCTTCCGGTGTCGGCGCTTTATTTGTTCCATTGGTCAAATCGTTTTAGTGCTGTTTTGGGCGGGAGGGTCAGATAGGTCGGACGGGACAGGGTCTCTTTTTAATGTTTCTTTTGCAGCAACGCCCGATAACGCTATCAGTGCTATGATGTTCGGTATCGCCATGAGACCGTTGAAAATGTCTGCAATGTTCCAGACAGCTTCTACTGTCAGATAAGGACCGATGAATACCGCCGCTATGTATATTATCCTGTATATCTTCGTGATAATGGGCTTGCTGCCTGTCAGATAGGCAAGACACCGCTCCGAATAGTAGCTCCAGCCAAGTATCGTCGTGAATGCGAAAAATACCAGACATATCATCAGGATAAACGCGGAGACTTTCTCGGGAAAGGGCAGTCCGCTGCCGAATGCTGCCGTGGTTATCTCCACGCCCTCAAGGTCCGGGTCGCTCCATGCGCCCGATATTACTATGGCAAGACCTGTCATGGTGCAGATACAGATAGTGTCGATAAAGGTGCCCGTCATGGTGACAAGTCCCTGACGCATGGGGCTTTTCGTCTGAGCCGCCGCCGCCGCGATGGGTGCCGAGCCCAGTCCTGCTTCGTTGGAGAATATACCGCGGGAGATGCCCTTCTGCATTGCAATGAGCATGGTCCCCAGCGCACCGCCGCCTATCGCCTTTATCCCGAAGGCGCTCTGTACTATTTCAGCTATCGCTCCGGGGACTTTGGTGATATTGGTGATTATGATTATCAGCACGCACAGTACATATGCGATAGCCATGAACGGCACCACTATTTCGGATACCTTGGTTATCTGCTTTATGCCGCCGATGATGACAAGCGCCGCGCATATCGTCACGATAAGTCCCGCTATGACGGTAACTATCGTGTAATCACGTCCCATAACGGTGACTGTCCTGTCCGAAAGGTCGGAGAAGAAATTGTTCGCCGCGGAAGTTATGCCGTTTATCTGGGTGATCGTGCCTATCCCCAGCAGTCCCGCAAGGACGCCGAATACGGCGAATGCCTTTGCGAGAAACTTCCATTTTTTGCCCATGCCGTTTTCGATGTAGTAGAAGGGTCCGCCCAGCGCATGGCCTTCGCTGTCGAAAATGCGGTACTTCACTGCGAGAAGTCCCTCGGTGTATTTGGTAGCCATTCCCAGCAGAGCGGCTATCTCCATCCAGAACAGTGCTCCGGGGCCGCCTGCCGCGATAGCGGTAGCAACTCCGACGATATTGCCTGTGCCGATAGTGGCGGAAAG
The DNA here is from genome assembly GCA_051882725.1 of Oscillospiraceae bacterium. Taxonomy (GTDB): domain Bacteria; phylum Bacillota; class Clostridia; order Oscillospirales; family Ruminococcaceae; genus RGIG4694. The sequence goes on along the minus strand of JBJESJ010000092.1, from coordinate 15,195 downwards.
TGCTATGCAGAGTGCGCCGAAGCTTGTAACATCGCCCTCGGAATCCTCCTCGTTCTGTATCATGTATTTCAGGGCAGTGCCCAGCTTGCAGAACTGCACGCCCCGAAGCCTTACCGTAAGTATCACCCCGCAGCCGAGTATAAGCAGTATCAGTGGGATACCCCACAGCCAGTTGTCAAATCTGATTATCCATTCGTTTACCTTTTCAAAAAATTCCAAAAACCGATCACCGCCGAGAAAAAATATTAAATAAAAGAAACGGATAGGATATCATCTTATCCGTTTCTCATATCAGCATTGATATTACCGTTGTTTTTTCAGCTTGAATCTGCCGATAAGGCTCTTTAAGCTGTCCGCCTGACCCGAAAGCTCTTCGGAGGCTGCCGCGCTCTGTTCGGAGGTCGCGGTATTGGACTGAACTACCGAGGATATCTGGTCGATGCCCACGGATATCTGATCTATCATATCTATCTGGGAAACGCTTGCGTCTGCTATCTCGTCCACGATATCCCTGATCTGAGCAGCATTTCCCTCAACCTTGCGCACTACCTCCACAACGTCCCTGGATACGCCTGTTCCGCGGCGCACCGCTTCCATGGAGTGTTCAATAAGCGAGGTGGTATTCTGTGCTGCGTCCGCAGATTTGGAAGCAAGATTCCTTACCTCGTCCGCAACAACTGCGAAGCCCTTGCCCGCTTCGCCCGCACGAGCCGCCTCAACGGCTGCGTTGAGCGCGAGGATATTGGTCTGGAAAGCGATATCTTCGATAGTCTTGATTATCTTGCCTATCTCGTCGGAGGACTGACCTATCTGAGTCATTGCCTCAGTAAGGTCGTCCATGCGGTCGTTAGCCTCCGCGAAGAACTGACCCGATTCCTCAACAAGGCGCTTGCCGTTCTCGCAGTTTGCGCTGTTCTGCTTGACCTGATCGGAGATAGTATGTATGGTAGCCGCCAGTTCCTCGATGGAGGAAGCCTGTTCTGCGGCGCCCTGAGCCAGCGACTGCGCGCCCATGGACACCTGATCGGAGCCGCTGGACACTTGGAACGCAGACTGGTTGATAGTATACATTGTATTGCTGAGAGTATGGTTGATATCGCGGATAGACTCGATAAGTCCGCTGAAATCGCCCTCATAAGCCTTTTGGTTCTGTTCGGTGTCCACGTTGAAATCCCCCGAGGACATAGCCGACAGGATACGGTTCACATCGCCTATCATGGTATTGAGTGAATCGGTGAGTTTAGCCGTAGCATGAGAAAGTCTTGCGACCTCGTCCTCGCCGTCGATGATAGTGACCTCTCCGGTAAGATCGCCCTCGGAGAGGGTATCTAACCTCTCGGTGACCTTTTTGATGGGATCGCCTATCCTCTTGCCCGTGGTATAGGAGAAGAACATAGCAATGGCTATGAGGGCAAACATGATAACGATACCCTGGATAATGGTATTGGTAGTATCCTTCATGAGCTCGTCACGGGGAGCAACTATCGCCAGCGACCAGCCGTCGGTATTTTCCACGGGAGCATATGCCACATAGCAGGCAACTCCGCCGATCTTGAGCTTGGCAAAGCCGGATTCGCCCGCCTGCATAAGAGCGTGCATTTCCGCCTGTTCCGCATAGGAAGCATCGGTCTCGGCAAGCTTGCCGATATTTTCGCCGTCAATTACCTTCTGGGAATCCACGCTTGCGATGGTATTGCCGTTCTTGTCGATCATGTAAGCGTAGCCTGTTTCGCTGAACTCAATGCTGCGGACGATATCATTTAAAAATTCCTCGTCGGGTACGAAGTAAACGCAGCCGATAGGCTGACCTTTGGCGGTGCCGCCGTTTCTGACGGGAGCAGCCACGATAACGGTAGACTTGCCCGTCACCTTGGAGATAAGGGGCTCGGACACGGTAGCATTGCCGTTCATAGCCTGCCGGAAGTACTCTCTGTCGGCGTAGTTATTGCCGTCAAGAGCGCTGCCGTCGGAGGAGATGAAGTTGCCCCGCTGATAGCCGTGGCTCTCGGCGATGCTTTCGAGGTAAGCCTTTCTTGTCTCGTTGGGGACAGCCTTGCTGGTGAGGATGGAGTTCCGGCCCGCCTCAACTGCGACATTGCGGAAGGATTCTATCTCCCATTCGGTGCGTGACGCAGCGGAGCTTACAAGCTCCGTCATATTATTCTCCTCCATTTTTATGGAGTTTTTATAATTCAGAAAAACAACAATAAAACACAGCGCATTCATCGCAATTGTTATCATTATGATCGTGCTGACCATTATTCTTTTTGCCAATGTTTTCACAGTTATCATTCCGCCTTCTCTATTATGATGATTAATAATGCACATTTCTGAGCTGAAGCAAAAGCTTTGCCTGTCCGTCAATGCACAGCAAAGTCATATTACTTATATACAATTATAACATAGGATATATTTTTTTGCAACAGCTTTAAGGATTTTTTTCAAAAAAGGACAAAAGAATCACTGTATTATGTATGTTTTGCACAAACCGAACCGAACGGCGGCAATTCACAAATTGACCGTTGACAAAACCGCAGAACTATGATATAATAAAATATATATTTGTGAAAAAAAGGCTATTGCCTGTGTGGGAATATCCCATAATGAAAGGAAGTTATTATATATGAGAAAAGTCAGCGGCAGCACCGTTCTCACCGAGATCACTCCGGAAAAAGCTCTTGCGGCAGCGGACAGCAGCATCGAATTTTCCGCCTGCGTCCATAAGGTAAAGAAAATGGGCGGCTTTGCGTTTGTTATCCTCCGCACGGCGCGCTATCTGATACAGTCGGTGTACGACGAGAAGAACTGCCCGGATACCCTCGATGAGGTGAAGGAAGGCTGCTATGTGACCGTAAGCGGCATCGTTAAGAAGGAGGACAGGGCATATAACGGACTGGAGATACATCTGACCTCTATCAAGGTCATCTCTAAGCCCGCTGCGGAATATCCTCTTAAGGTGTCACAGCGTTCGCTGGGCTGCGGTCTGGATATCAATCTGGACAACAGGAGCGTGGCTCTGCGCAATCCCAAGGAAAAGGCTGTGTTCAAGTTCCAGGAGGGCGTTGCCGAGGCGTTCCGCAGATTCATGCTGGACAACGATTTCACCGAGATCCACACTCCCAAGATAGTTGCGCAGGGCGCAGAGGGCGGAGCGAACATCTTCCGTCTGGAATACTTCGAGAAGGAAGCCTTCCTCAACCAGTCGCCTCAGTTCTACAAGCAGACTGCCGTTGCGTTCTTTGACAGAGTTTTTGAGATAGCTCCCGTTTACCGTGCGGAGAAGCACTCCACCTCCCGTCATCTGAACGAGTATATCGGACTTGACTTCGAGATGGCGTACATCAACGATATGTACGATGTTATGGACATGGAGACCGCAATGCTGCGCTACATGATGAACTATCTGAAGGAAAACTATGCTCATGAGATAAATATGCTGGGCGCGGATATCCCCGAGGTCACCGATATACCCGCTATAAAGTTCGAGGACGCCGTTACCCTTATCAGAGGAAGCAAGGCGAAGAACAAGTTCGACCTTGAGCCTGAGGACGAGGTGTTCCTCTGCGAATATGCAAAGAAGGAATACGGCACAGAGTTCATCTTCGTAACGAATTTCCCCTCGTCGAAGCCTCCGTTCTACGCAATGAACGACAAGGAGGACCCCAGGACCGCATGCAAGTTCGACCTGCTTTTCCGCGGACTGGAGATAACCACAGGCGGTCAGCGTATCCACGACTACGAGGAGCAGCTTGAGAAAATGCGCGCACAGGGTCTTGACCCGAAGGATTTCGAGTTCTATCTGCAGGCGCATAAGTACGGACTTCCTCCCCACGGCGGACTTGGTATCGGACTTGAAAGACTTGTGATGAAGCTCTTGGGACTCCAGAACATCAGACAGGCTTCGATGTTCCCCAGAGACTTAAACAGAATTCTTCCGTAATTATATCATCCAAAAACGAAACGGAGACGATATTCCTCGCCTCCGTTATTTTTTGTTTGTTAAGCTATCCGGCATCAGCTCTGTCCGAAAGCTTTGTTTTCTCCGGGATAAAGCTGCACACGATAAACAATATCCCGAATGCCGTGAATATCAGGCTGAGTATTATCCTCGACACCAGCTGCTCTTTGAATACGTACACATCGGGCGCCGCCTTATCATAGTACAATGCCGTGTCTTCTCCGACGGAGCGGGATTTCCGCAGCTTGGCATAGGCGGAGTAGTTCTCGCCGCGGACGGTATACTCCGCATACGTGTAGTACACGGTGGTGCGGTTATCGTCGCTGTCATATTCATAGCCTTTTTCGCAGGATGTCACCGAAGCGGTGGTCTTCTCATATGAGAACATGATGGAAAAATTCGAATAAATAGTCCTGATCCCCACAAGCATAAACAATATGCCTATCAGCAAAAATAAGACTTTTGGTTTGGTTTTCATGCTCTGAGCCTCTCATTTCAGCCATCTGATGTAAAATGTATTTCAAATCCCCCGAAGATATTGGCAGCAGCAATAGCTGCTCCGATGACCCCGAGGATAAGTCCCGCTGCCAATCGCCGGTCAATATTATATTCAAACTTATACACTCCCGGAGTAAATCTATGATAATACAGCGGTATCTCATCGCCTGCCTTATAATGATCGTACATTCTGGCATAAGCGGTATAGCTCTCATCATTTGCTGAATAATCGGCGGATATGTAATACGTAACAGTCCGGTACCCCTCATCGTCATATTCCACCTTCATCTCGCAGGAGGTCACAACAGCGTCGGTTTTCTTATATGAGAACAGCACCGTAAAGCAGGAGATAAAGATAAGCACCCCTGCCGCCAGCAATCCCACGCCTACCAGCAATGTCGCGGACAGCTGCTTCTTTTCCATTTATACTCCCCCTCACCGAAATAATACTATCCAAATGTAAATTCCGCAAGGAGCAGAGTGTAAAATCTGCGTAAAGCTTATCCGCTGACAGAAAAAAATCGCGGACTGATTAGTGTCAGTCCGCAAAATCAAAAGAAACAAGGAGGCACGGCAGCCGTGCTGTATAGGGTTTTGCTGTCTGCATCAGCAAAACATTGAAATCATAACTTTCAGCAAAGCCAAAAATTAAGATATTGACGTGTTGAAGGGAAGCGAAAATTCATAGCCCTGCGCTCTTAGCGAATCTATGACCTCCGGAAGTATCTCGCAGTTGGTCTCGGAAACGCTGTGCAGAAGATATATCGCTCCATTGTGTCCCGCGGTCGTTACCCGTTCAAGTGCTTCCGCGCAGTCGGGCTGAGCATTAACGTCCCAGTCGCAGTATGCGAAGCTCCAGAGCAGCGTTCTGTATCCAAGCGACTGCGCTGTTGCAAGGGAGCGCTCGGAGTATTCACCGCATGGGGGTCGGAATAACGTCATCTCGTAACCGTAGGTCTCTTTCACATAATCGTGCAGCGAGGATATCTCGTTCACTGCCTCATCATATGAAAGGTTCGGAAGAGAAGCGTGCTTCATTCCGTGATTGCCTATCACATGGCCCTCGTCGATCATCCGCTTTACCAGCTCCTGCTCCTTCTTGGCGTAATCTCCCGTCAGGAAAAACACCGCTTTCACGTTCTTTTCCTTAAGAGTGTCAAGTATCTGTGAGGTGTAGCCGTTTTCGTAGCCCTGATCGAAGGTCAGCGTGATGCATCTGCCTGTTTCATCGTAAGCGTAAGCGTCGTATTTTCCGTACTTTGCATTAAAGTCGCTCGCACCGTAGGGAATATTCTCGTCATTGCAGTCACGACCCTGACCGTAGCCGATACAGGTCGAGTCCAGCGAAGAGAAGTCCTCAGCGGAGGTGGAAACATACGGTACCGCAAACAAAGCGGCGGCGATGACCGCAGCCTTAAGAAAATCAAATTTCAGCCTCATTCATAAATTTCCTCCTTACTGTGCCTATGCACAATAATATTTTCTCCCTGCGGGGGAAAAATATCAGAGGAAAATGAACTTCATCGACAATATATTATATTCCCGCACAAGTAAAATTATGCAGAATATACAAGCAAAGCTCAGACGTTCAGGTAAGATTTAACAAGAGCCTGAAGGAGCTCGTCGCGGTCGATGTGGCGGATAAGACTTCTTGCGTTGTTGTAGGTAGTGATATAGGTCGGGTCCTCGGAGAGGATATAGCCCACTATCTGATTAACGGGATTGTAGCCCTTTTCGCGCAGCGCCTCATAGATAACGGTAAGATTCTGCTTCATTTCCGCGTCCTTATCCTCGCATACAGAAAAGGTCATAGTCTGTTCGTTATTCATTTCAGCACTCCTTCCCGGGGGGTCTTGCCTATAAAATCCCTCACTGTTATTATAACTCAACCGCCCGAAAATTACAAGTGGTTTTAAGAATTTTTTTCACCATTTTTCAATATTTGGCACTTTGTACAATTTTTAAGCTTTTTGTTTTATGTCCAAAGCTATTTTGTACAATTTATTCAAAAAAATACGACAAAGCTATTTAAAAATAGAAGGAAGATCTTAGATATCCGAAGAAAAACAGGGCGGATATAAGATGTTGAAATGCACAATTCCATGATGGAAAAATTATTTAAAATTAACAAAGAATTAAAATATCCTTGCAATTTGAAAACCCCTGTGGTATAATAATTTTGTTACAGGACATTGATGATGATATCGTCTCCTTTTGGGGAAAGCAATTCCGATATATAGGTGTGCGGGCCCTGTGCAACAGAACACCGTGAACCATGTCAGGCGGGGAACCGAGCAGCATTAAGCGGTACGTTTTTGTGTGCCGCAGTCAGCCTGCACACCTATGTACCGGAATTTTTTTGACGGAGGATAAGCTCATGCGCAGGAACAACGACCCCATGAACAAGTTCGGAGGGACGGCGTTTTATATAACAGTCCCGTTCCTTATCGCTCTCGGAGTGTGGAGCCGGTATGACACAGGCTCTTCACTGGTGATCGCAGCGGCGTGCATGTACGCCGTCTTTGTTCCCATTGTGTGCGCAGTTCTCGATGAGATGGGCGTGGGCGCCCGCACCGAAACGCTCATGAGCAAGGAGGATAAGCAGATCCGCGGAAGATGCTTCAAAGGGATAGACTTTGCTTCCATAAAATTCCGCAAGGCTATGGAGCTTTACGGCGACGATCATTTCAGCGACGCTATGCACATGTTCAAGGCTGTGGAGGAGTATAAGCTCCGTCCCCGCGAACAGGCGGTGCTCAGCTTCTATATGGGGCTGTGCTATCGGGATATGGGATATCCCACCAACGCAGCTGTGTGCTTTGAAACGTCGGATAAGCTGTATTTTACCCATTCCTGCGTGCTTTTATGTGCGGAGCGCAGCTATGTCGCCGCAGGCAATTTCTTCAAGGCGGAGGAGATCTCCGACCGGATGTTTGAAATGAAATACGACGAAAAATATTACCGCTTCCTCTGGTCGGACCGCGGGCGGATATTCCTGCGGGCGGACGAACCCGACAAGGCTATCGAAGCCTTTGAAACGGGCATGTCCAAGGGGCTTGACCTGTGCGGCGCATACTGCGGACTGGCAGTGGCTCACCTGATGAAGCGGGAAATCCCCGAAAGCCGCTCCTATGTGGAAAAGGCTGCCCTTTCGGGCGGTATCGGGGGTCAGGACGGCTTTTTCGTCTATTACGGCGAGGTCGCCCGTTCTCTCGGTCTTTTTGAAGAGGTCGGAGATATCGTCATGCAGGACGAAAACGAGGACGAGGAAAATATCGGCTGAACCGCAGAAAGGAAGATAATATGTATCAGGCATTATATCGTAAATACAGGCCCTCTTCCTTTGACGACGTCATTTCCCAGCCCCACATCACCGGTACGCTGAAAAATGAGATAATTACGGGCAAAACTGCCCATGCCTATATATTCACGGGCTCCCGCGGGACGGGCAAGACTACCTGCGCGAGGATACTCGCCAAGGCGCTTGTCTGCGAACATCCCGTAAACGGCGAACCCTGTCTGGAATGTGACAACTGCCGCGATATGGATTCGGGAGCGCTGTCCGATATCATTGAGATAGACGCCGCTTCCAACGGCGGAGTAGACGACGCACGCAGCCTGCGTGAAGCGGCAAGCTATACACCCGAACGGTGCAGATATCGCATCTACATCATCGACGAGGTGCATATGCTGTCCAAGGACGCATTCAATGCGCTTCTTAAGATAATCGAGGAGCCTCCTCCGCATGTGAAATTCATCATGGCGACCACCGAGATACACAAGGTGCTGCCGACCATTCTTTCACGCTGTCAGCGGTTCGATTTCAGACGTATCCGCGCGGAGGATATCGCCGACCGTCTTGAATACATCGCCTCAAAAGAGGATTTCACCATAGACAGAGAAGCCGCCGGGCTCATAGCAAGGGCTGCCGACGGCGGAATGCGCGACGCGCTGTCCATTCTCGACCAGTGCGCGGCGTTTTCCGACAACATAACGCCCGAAGTCGTTTCCGAAGCGTCGGGAATGGCGGGCATGGAGTCGGTATTCGCCCTGACAAAGGCGCTTGTCTCCAAGGACACGGCGGCGGCGCTGGAGGTCGTGGAGGACGTATATTCGCGGTCGAAGGACCTTTCAAGGCTTGCCGTTGAGATGATCGGACAGCTGAGAAATGTCCTTGTCATAAAAAATGTTCCCCGTCCCGAAGGACTTATCTCCGCGTCTGCGGGGGATATGGAACGGCTCATGTCCATTGCGGGAGGCGCTTCCGAGGAACAGATACTTTTCGCACTGGACGAGTTCGGAAAGCTGACCGAACGTCTGGGGCGGAGCATGTCTAAGCGGGTGGAGCTTGAAATGACGATAATACGCGTCTGCAAGGGAGCTCCCGCTCCTGCTGCGGCAGACCCCGCAGCGGCAGAGAAGATAGCCCGTCTGGAACAGACTGTAGAACAGCTCCGTGCAGGAGGCATTAACACTCCTCCCCGCAGCAGCGTCCCATCTCCGAAAAGGAGCAATATCGTTTCGAGGGAGGTCATCACCGATACCTCGAAAATGGACCCGAATGCCATTGTGCCGCTGGCGCAGTGGGCGGATATCCTTGAAAAATTCGGGGAAGTATGTCCCGCAGTAAAGGGCACGCTTCACGGCTCGAAGGCATACGAATCCAACAACATACTGCTCATTGTCACGGACAATAATTTCTTCCTGCAGCTGCTGCGGAACAAAGAAAATGCGCAGCTGCTCCAGCGGACCATAAGCGAGGTCACGGGCAGGAACTTTAAGATAAAGGCGAAATGCACCGCTGCGGAGGGAGCTTCCGCAGAGAACAAGCTGCCCTCACTGCTTGAAAAAGCCGCAGGAGAGGGCGTCGTTACGGAAGTTGACAGTTAACAGTGAAGGTGCGAGGCTGAGGGCAACAGCAAATAAGCAGTGACCCGGCAGCAAAAAGTTTCGCCAGCCTTTTCCAAAGGCTGCGAGTTTCCAAAGGGCGGAGTTCTTTGGCCGCCGCGCGCACGCAGCGAAGCGTCTCAAATGCACGGAGCCGAAGGCTCCGCGAAAACGAACCGCAAACAATTGCTAAATCCGAGCATTTCGGCGAACAAAGCGAGCCGCTCCGAGATGAACATATCCATTCACACATCAACTCACACAAGTCAGCACCGATCTCCTAACGGAGGTCGTCAGATAGGCGGTCGCTTATCGGCGAAAACGCCTAAAATAATATAAATATCAACAAAAAGGAGCTTAAATTTTATGAAAGCAAGATTACCACAGGGCATGGGCGGCGGCGCTCAGAATATGAACAGCATGATAAAGCAGGCACAGAAAATGCAGGAGCAGATCACTAACCTGCAGGACGATATCGAACAGAGAGAGTTCTCCGCACAGTCGGGCGGCGGCGCTGTTTCCGTTACTATGAGCGGCGCAAAGCAGGTGCTTTCACTGACTATCAAGCCTGAGGCTGTGGATCCCGATGATGTTGAAATGCTTCAGGATCTTATCATCAGCGCAGTGAACGAGTGCATCAACACTATCAACAGCACCTCGGAGACCGAAATGGGCGCTATCACAGGCGGCGTTTCCTTCCCCGGACTCTTTTAAAATATGGCTGACAGTACGGCGCTTCCTCTTGTGCTGCTGGCGGAGCAGTTCGCGAGGCTCCCCGGTATCGGCATGAAGTCCGCTCAACGGCTCGCATATTATGTCATGGGCATGAGCGACGAGGATACAAAAGCGTTCTGCGATGCTGTGATGAATGCTCATAGAAACGTTCACATGTGCAGCGTATGCATGAACTTTACCGAAAAGGAGCTCTGCTCTGTATGCGCGGACGAGTCCCGTGACCATGGGGTCATCTGCGCGGTGGAGTCTCCCAAGGATATCGCCGCCTTTGAACGCACAAGGGAGTATAAGGGAGTGTACCATGTCCTCCACGGGCTTATTTCGCCTATGGACGGCGTTACTCCCGAAAATCTGAAGATCAAGGAGCTGCTCGACAGGATAGCTGCGGGCGGAGTGCGCGAGGTCATCATGGCGACCAATCCTACGGTGGAGGGCGAGGCTACGGCAATGTACGTTTCCCGTCTGGTGAAGCCGCTGGGCGTTAAGGTCACCCGTCTTGCGTTCGGTCTGCCTGTGGGCGGGACCCTCGAGTACGCCGACGAGGTCACCCTCTTCAAGGCGCTCGAAAACCGCAGCGAGATATGAACAGCAGACAGCGATCGGCAATTAGTTATCAGCTGCGCTTTCTGATAAGTGCTGTGTACCGTGTACTCCAAGCTGACCGCTAATTGCTGACTGCTTTATCAACAGGGGGGATACAGATGAAAAAGACCATCAGGATATGCTCGTTTCTCTGCGCTGTTATGGCAGTGCTTACGCTTGCAATGGGAATAGCTGCGATGACGGGACACAGCTTCTTTATCGGGATACGGCTGTTCAATCTTGCGGCAAACGGCGGACTTACAGGCTTTCTGGGCAATCTTCTCGGAGCTGCGATAACATTTTTCGGCTTCGGTGCACTGGCACTGTATGGCTTCAACTCCGACAAGGACACTTCTGCAAGGAAGAACGCCTTCATCTATGGCTGCATAATGACGGGGATATGCGTGATCTCCGCGGTATTTTCCCTTGTGACCCGTAGGTTCACCATGGGCGATCTTCTGGCAGCGGCGCTTCCCGCGGTTTACACCTTCGCAGTGTTCAGATCGGCGTAACATCGTCGGTTTCGGGCAATTTTCCGCACAGGTCGGGTAAACCTTGCAAAAAATAAAAATTTTTTCTAAAAACCCTTGACAAACAGATTTTGTTGTGATATAATATAATAGTCGTCGGAAATCGTAAGGATATCCGACTGATGTGCGAGTGTAGTTCAATGGTAGAATCCCAGCCTTCCAAGCTGGTCGCGTGGGTTCGATTCCCATCACTCGCTCCAATCTGCGCCATTAACTCAGCTGGATAGAGTAACTGCCTTCTAAGCAGTAAGCCGCTGGTTCGAATCCAGCATGGCGCACCAATATATGGTGGGTGTAGCTTAGTCGGTTAAAGCGTCGGATTGTGGTCCCGAAGATCGTGGGTTCGAATCCCATCTCCCACCCTTTTTTATTGATAAATAGGCTGTTTGCTTCCTGCGAACAGCCTTTTTTTATTAGATCCTGAGTTATCGGTTCCGGCTCCGAACGCTCAAACAGCATATCTTCATGGACGCAGTGGATGACCGGTCTCCAAAAACCCCAAACAGCACTAATACCATTTAAACAATGAAATAGTGCTGTTTGGGGTTTTTCGGGGCTGTTTACTGTCAACTGAAAAATATTCGCTCTATTGAAAAGGGTCTCCTTGGGGGGTGTCGGCTTTGTCGGTGATTTTTACGTAGACCTCTAATTCGTCCGAACTGTTTATGCAGGCAAGATAAACACCGCTTGGATTCTTAACTCCCTGCGACTTTAAATGGTCGTTCAGCCAGTTTCTGTCTCTGCCGCAGCGCTTCAGATTCTCATCCAGCACCTCGCCGCCGATTATCAGATTTACGGGCGGCTTTTCCGCAGAGACCTTGAGGCTCATATCTGTGGGATTTATCGGACGGTACTCCGCTTTCGGCAGGATGGATATGCTTCCGTTGGCTTCAAAAACGGCGGTCTGGATCTGGGACAGGTCGAAATATCCGCCCACGCGGCATTGTGTCAGAAATTCGTTTATGTCAAGCTTTGTCCGCTTGAAGTTGTCGTAGTACAGCTTGCCGTTGTCGAAGAGTATCACCGCCCGCCCGTTGATGAACCTCCGCGCTTTCAGCGACTTCGAGGCAATCAGCGACAGCGTGAACGCCGAGACCGCATAAATAGTCATCGCAAGCAGCGGCATGAGAAAATCCGATTCCAGCGAGGTCGCCATTTCCGCCGCTATGGAGCCGATGGTGATGCCGTTGATGTAGTCGAACATGTTCAGCTGGGATATCTGCTTGTTTCCGATAAGCTTGGTAAGCGCAAACAGCGCAGCTATTGAGCCTATGGACGTTAACAGCACCTGTAGGAGATTGGTCAGTATTTCCATTTTGTATCACGTCTTTCTGATGTTTTTTGAAAATATTATTCCTCTCATTATGTGCAATATACATATATTTTGCGGAATTTTAACCCGAATCTTCTAAAAATACTTGAAATCTGAGATAAGCTGTGCTACAATGTAAACAGGAATTTTTGCATTTTATGGGCGCTGATGTAAATAAAAAGTATTTCGGAAAGGACGAGCAGAAATGTTATCGGAAATTAAAGAACAACATAACTCAAAGGCTTCATTGGGTCTGACAAGGACTATCATCATATCGTCGGTGATAACTGCGGCTGTTTTGCTGATACTTCTTGCGTCGGTGAGCTTTTCCGCATCCTTTTCGCGGGTGAAAAGCGGGATAACCGATACCTCCGTGCAGAAGCTGACGGTCTATTCCCGACAGGTCGACGCATGGCTGAAGCAGCAGGCAGTGTTCTGCAAGGCTCAGGCTAACGCTGCGGGAGATCTTGCCGAAATATCGGGCGGTCATATGAACAACGACGACTTCATCGACGGAGTTATGGAGCTCAATGACGCTCTCCTTGACTGCTATACCGCCTACGAGGACGTTTCCCTGTATATGGCAGTCACCGATACGTCCACTCTTCCCGAGGGCTTCGACGCTACCACAAGATCGTGGTATAAGAACGCTATCGCTGCGAATGATGTGATATTCACCGCGCCCTATGTGGATACGGCAACGGGAGCTATGGTCATTACCGTGGCTGCGCCGATCTGTGAAAACGGCAGGAAAGTGGGCGTTTTCGGCTGCGACATCACCCTTGATTATATAGTTGACCTTGTTTCGGGCATGAGCATCACCGAAAATTCTGTGCCTGTGCTTATCGACGGAGAAGGCAATTTCATGATCGGCGGCAGCGGCGCATTCAATGCAGGCTCCGACGAGTCGGGAAATGCAGTCACCGTGGCGGTCTCGGAGGCAGGCGGCGATTATGCCGAGGTGCTGTCCGCACTTTCGGATGAGGTATATTTCGACGTGAACACCGACTTTGACGGTGTGAAAAAATATTTCGCCTTCAATCGGCTCGAGACCTCGGGCTGGACGATAGGCTGCGTTATCCCCAAAAATGATATAAACAGCACTCTTACAGGACTTGCAGTCATCGAATCGATCATGCTTGTGCTGTTCATCGCGGCAGGAAGCGCAGTAGTCATCGCAGTGACCCGCAGCCAGCTGAAGCCTCTTAAAAAGATAAGCGCCGCCGCAGACAGGATAGCCTCTGGTGAGCTTTCCGCTACATTCGATTATAATGCGGGCGACGAGATAGGCACTCTCTGCGCAAATTTTGCCCGCTGCACCGATATCACGAGAAAATACATCGCGGACATCTCCGACAAGCTTGACCGTCTTGCCAATGGGGATTTCACCGTGACCGTGGACGAGGATTATATAGGCGATTTTGCGCCGATAAAGGCTTCACTGACGAACATCATAAATTCAATGAGATATACCCTGAACAACATCGACGCTGCGTCGAAACAGGTGTCCATGGGCGCAGGGAATGTGGCGCAGACTGCCGCAGACTTAGCAGCGGGAGTGTCCGATCAGACCGAGAGCGTGAGCCGTCTTAATGACGACATCGCCGCGATAATGGACAAGGTGCGGGAAAGCAGCGATATCGCCGATAATGCCCGTGTGATGGCAGGAAATGCCAAGGAACGCATCGAGGACAGCAACCGCGAAATGGACAAGCTGCTGAGTGCAATGGCTGATATATCGGCGATGTCTGCGGAAACGGCGAAAATAGTCAAGACCATCGACGACATAGCCTTCCAGACGAATATCCTCGCGCTGAATGCGTCGGTCGAGGCTGCTCGTGCGGGAGCCGCAGGCAAGGGCTTCACGGTAGTTGCGGACGAGGTCCGCAATCTGGCGGGAAAATCCGCAGAAGCTGCAAACCGCACATCTAAGCTAATCTCGCAGACCACGGAAGCCATCTCCGCAGGCGCAGCTCTTGCAGATTCGACAGCAGGCTATCTTGCGGAAGCGGTGGACAACACTGTAAGAGTGGACGAGAATATCTGCCGCATATCGGAGTTCACCCGCGAGCAAGCGCGCTACATGGACGAAATATCGGAAAATATACGCTCCATAACAGAGGTGATCGGCAGCACGTCGGGCTCCACCCAGTCGGAAGCCGCCCTCAGTGAGGAGCTCAGCGGACAGGCGGAAATGCTTGACAAGCTGATATCGGAATTTAAGCTGTAATGAGAGATACTGCGCTCAATTAATAAAGTGTAGGGAAGATCTGCGCAAAAGCTTGTGTATATGGCTTTTGCGCAGATTATTGTCTGCACAGTGATACGCCCCCAAAATCAGACGTTTTTGGGGCGTTTTCGGCGTAAAACGGGGGACGGGAAGAGGTGACGAAAAAAACTCAAAAAAATTTTATAAAAACTATTGACAAAACGAAATTTATGGTGTATAATATAATAGTCGTCAGAAATGACGGGAAAACGAATGGGAGCATAGCTCAGCTGGGAGAGCATCTGCCTTACAAGCAGAGGGTCATAGGTTCGAGCCCTATTGTTCCCACCATTATGGCCCGGTAGTTCAGTTGGTTAGAACGCCGCCCTGTCACGGCGGAGGTCGTGAGTTCGAGCCTCATCCGGGTCGCCATATGCGGATTTAGCTCATCTGGTAGAGCGCCACCTTGCCAAGGTGGAGGTAG
>JBJESJ010000091.1:0-9255 GCA_051882725.1 Oscillospiraceae bacterium | reverse complement strand
AAGAATACAAAAAAATCGAACGTGTAAAGGAAGCCTTTGAAGCAGGTATTGACAGCCTTGAAGAATATAAACTGAACAAAACAAGAATTCAGAACAGGATCGCTGAGCTTGAAAAGGATATTCCCAAACCTTCAACGGAAGAAATCACCGAGAATATGAAAGCAAGCATTTCCGATATTCTGGTTCAGCTTCGTGACAACAGCGTATCCGAAAACGAAAAGAATACTTTATTGCGCTCAATTATATCAAGCATAGTTTTCGATAAGAAAAATATGACAATTCAGATTAGATATTTGCCTGTATATTAATTTACCCCAAAACTATATCTCTTTGATGTTCAGACCTCCGAGCTGCGATATCACAGCCTTAGCCAGCTTAGCATTGGGCCGCTTTATGGAAACTGGGTACTGCAGCTTTTTCTCATATGCGAACATCAGCCGTCACTCCTTTCCCATGGCCACGGGACCTCCGCCCATTCAAAGCAGTCCTCGGAGGCTGACTGAGAGGGAGTCAGCGGACCGTATTTCTTTGCATAAAGCTCATATGCTTCGCTGCGGAGCCTGCGGTACTTGTTGAACGCCGCAAGGGCATTGCGGCAGGTGGGGTGGGTATCAAGATAAAGCTGCAGCTCATACAGGTAGAAATCATACATCTGTATGGCTGTCAGCAGATCGTTGTTATTCTGCATGGTATATCTCTCCATTTAATCGCTTAGCTTTCTGCCGTAAAATCTGAGGTTAAGAGAGGGGAAAATAGTCCCTTCCTCCAAGGCTTTATTTTCGGGATAGGGCTCCTCCCACTGCTGAAATGGCACGTAAGCCATGCCGATAGGTGTATGTTCGGGAAACTTTCCCTCGGGGACTATCATGTCCCTGCATCGGGAGGAGTTTCTGTTGTAGTTATTGTTATACATAAGCAGCTCCTTTTTTATCGGGTATTTTCCTACGCATTGCTGCGTTATTTCATTTTATGCCGTGGGGAGGATTTGGTGAAATATGAAGCTGCTGCCCTGTCTGCGATGTCATGGCAATATGCTGTTTTGTGCCTGTTCTGGAAGATGTTTCAGCTCCTCGGGGATATCGGGCAGCCCACGTCTGAACCACTCCTCCAGCCAGCCGTAAAGCCCATAGGAGATGAACGCGGAGCGATAGGCATGCAGATCGTCCTGTCCGGGCTTCGGACCGCAGGCGTCCTTTATGCTTTGCAGACTGAGGTGCCACAGTCCGCGCTTATACAGCAGGATAAAAACATCCTTGTGTCTGCGATAGTGAGAAAATATGCTTTCGATAAGATCTGCGGAAGGCTCCCTTTCAAAGTCCTTTGCCCAATCGACGGTCAGTCCCGCAAGATACTGCCGTATGATATCCTCCCTGCTGTCAAAATTCCTGTAAAACGAGACTCTGCTCACGCCTGCCTTTTTGGTCAGTGCAGTTATCGAAATGTTTTCAAGGGGCATTTCCTTCATCAGCTGAAAAAGTGCGGTGGTGATACATTCCCTTACGAATTCGTTTGCTTCCTGTTTTTTATTCATGTGATACAGTATTCCCTCCTTTGTTTCACAACGGCGATATGTGATTGACAAATCGTTCATAATGTGATACAATTGTTTCACTATATATGATACACCGGATAATGCGGAGTGTCAAGTGAAAAAGGAGAGCTTATGAAAAAAGTGCTGAAAATAATATTTATCGTTATCGGAATAATTGCCCTTCTTGTCTGCGGACTGATATTGCTGCTTATATGGAGCTCAAAGCAGCCTGCGGTAAAGTCGGACTACTATGAAAATGTGCAGTCGGATATGCCCTTGGAGCGGAGGTTTACGGGAAAGGGCACATATGAGATCTCCTATGCGGAATTTGACGCGGAGAATGAAAGGGTCGGACAGTTCAAGGTATGGTATCCTGCGGAAATGGAAGACTCGGGAAATACATACCCTCTTGTGGTGATGGCAAACGGCACGGGAGTGAAGGCTTCAAGATATGAAGCGGTCTTTGAGCATCTGGCGTCGTGGGGCTTCATCGTTGCGGGAAACGAGGACGAAAGCTCGTGGGACGGCGTTTCCTCTGCGGAGACCCTTGACTTTATGCTGAATCTTAACAGCAATGAAGGCAGCATTTTTTTCGGCAAAGTCGATACAGACAATATCGGTGCGGCGGGACATTCGCAGGGCGGAGTGGGCGCTCTCAATGCAGTGACCGCGCAGGAGAACAGCTCATATTATAAGGCGCTCTATACGGCAAGCGCCACTCATACCGCACTGGCAGAAGCGCTGAACTGGGGGTATGACGCTTCAAAGGTGAGTATCCCGTTCTTTATGACGGCAGGAACCCTGCAGGCAGACGCAGGTGATGAAGAAAATGCAGGGATCGCACCGCTGTGGTCGCTGCAGGAGAATTATTCCGCCGTATCCGACGATATCCTCAAGGTCATGGCGCGGCGGGCGGATACCGACCACGGCGATATGCTCGCAAATGCGGACGGCTACATGACCGCATGGTTCATGTACACGCTTGAGGGCGACGAGGAAGCGGGGAAAGTATTTATCGGAGAGGACGCGGAAATACTGAATAATTCAAACTGGCAGGATATAGAAAAAAATCACTGAAAAAACTCACGCCCATACAGCTTTTGTACGGGCGTGAGCGCTTTATATGTTATTCATTCTCCGAAGGCTCATCTGTCTTATTATCCGAAGGGATATTTTCCTGCGGGGTTATGGGTTCCTGCGCAGGAGTATCCTGCTCGGGTGCAGCTCCGTAATATTTCTGCGGATAAGTCACCTGCACCGCCGCAGCTGCTGCCTTTGCAGCCTTTTTCGCACGGCGTGCCTTTGTCTTTTTCCGGATCGCGACGATTATCGCGATGATGATCCCGATCAGTACCAGATAGGGGAACAGATATATCAGTACGAACAGCAGCCCTTCAAGGAAGGAAAGGAAACCCGTGCCCGCGTCCGAAAGGGTGTTGGACAGTCTCTGGAAAAACGTGTCTTTTTTAACTGGCTCGGGGGTGTATACCCTTACCTCGTTG
The DNA here is from genome assembly GCA_051882725.1 of Oscillospiraceae bacterium. Lineage (GTDB taxonomy): Bacteria > Bacillota > Clostridia > Oscillospirales > Ruminococcaceae > RGIG4694. The sequence goes on along the minus strand of JBJESJ010000091.1, from coordinate 6,222 downwards.
ATGCTGATGTACACATAGGAGTAAGCGACATCGGTGCGTATCTGATTCATGCGGGTCTTTATCTGCGCAATCTGCACCTGCAGCTCGGTCAGCTCCTTTTCGACGGATACGGCATACTCGTCATCGGTGATGTCGGCGAGCAGGTCTATGTACCGCTGTTCCTTTGCCTCGTATATTTCGAGGGTAGTGTTCAGGTCGTAGTATTCGCTGCTGACATTCTCCACGGAAGCGTTCTTGCTGCGCAGGTCTCCGAGAGAAGCCGCATAGTCGCAGAAAGCGTCATAATCTGCGCTGGGAACTCGTACTGTAGCGGAATAGGTCTGCCATTTTTCCTCGTCAGCGTAGTAATATTTGCCGTTGCTGCCGCCGTCGCTGTAGCTTTCGTTCTCCACAAAGCCGCCGTAGCCGTCAAGGCTTTTCTTGAAGCTGTCCACCGCTTCGTCGAAATTCAGCACGTCCACGTCCATATTGCAGGAGTAGACCAGCATTTCCTTTTTAATGGTATCTGCAGAAACTGCGCTGTCATCGGCGTTATCCGCTTCGGCGGGGGATTCCTCGGCTTCTGCGGTCTCGTAGGAAGTCTCGTAGCTGTAGTCGTCACTGAAGGAGTCGTAGATTCCTTTTGCGTTATAGGCTATGGTTTCTGAAGAGTCGCTCCCGCAGGCAGTAAGTACAAGCGAGCAGAGAATAACAGGGATAAATAATTTGCTTTTCATATATAGTCCTCCCGTAATTTATGTTGTTATACTTATTATACGATGTGAAGAGGAGATTTTTATGGGATGTTTTTGTAAATGTTTTGTGAATAAATCGTTTCTGATAAAGGGCATATCTCCGAATTGACAATCAGGATTATTTGTAGTATCATATTAAAAGAAGAATAAAACGGAGGAAAATAAAAATGATATACACAATAACCTTCAACCCTGCCATAGATTATGTGGTAAGACTTGACCGCTTTTCTGCAGGAAAAATAAACCGTGCTGCATCCGAGGGAATGTTCTTCGGGGGGAAGGGACTTAACGTTTCCCAGATGTTGAATACTCTTGGGATAAGATCCGTGGCTATGGGCTTTTCCGCAGGCTTTACCGGACAGGCCATAGAGGAAGGCATAAAAGCACAGGGGATAGACGCTGATTTTGTCCGACTTAAGGAGGGCAATTCAAGGATAAACGTAAAGGTAAAGGCAGAGGAGGAGACCGAGATAAACGGACAGGGACCCCATATCCCCGAGTACGCCGTGGAGGAGCTTTTCTCAAAGCTGGACAGGCTTGCTGCAGGAGATATGCTGGTGCTGGCGGGGAGCGTGCCGTCAAGTCTGCCCGGGGATATCTACGAGCAGATAATAAAGCGCCTTGACGGCAGAGGTATCCGCATAGTCGTGGACGCCGCAAAGGAACTGCTGCTCAATACGCTGAAATACAAGCCCTTCCTTATCAAGCCCAACAATTTCGAGCTGGGAGAGATGTTCGGCGTGACTCTCCGCTCCGATGAAGAGATAATATCCTATGCGAAAAAGCTCCGTGAAATGGGTGCTGTGAATGTTCTTGTTTCCATGGCAGGAGACGGTTCCATACTCGTGGACGAAAATGGTGCTGTTCACAAAATGGGAGTCTGCAGCGGAGAGGTCATCAACTCCGTTGGAGCGGGAGATTCCATGCTGGCAGGCTTTATCGCAGGATATTCCGAAACGGGCGATCACGGCTATGCGCTGAAGCTGGGCACAGCCTGCGGAGGAGCTACCGCATTCTCCTCGGGACTGGCAGAAAAGCCGTTCATCGACAAGCTTATGAAAACACTGTAAAAAAAACCGCACATCGTCATGCAGATGTGCGGTTTTTTTTATTGTTCCTGCGAGGTTTCGGGACGGCTGTTGTCCGCCAGCAGCAGACCGCTCGTCACCGCAGTCAGCGGAGCGGCGCATACCAGTCCGAAGCTTCCCACCACGGTATGTACTATCTCCGCGGCAACGTACTTGTAGTTGAGCATATTCCCGATAGGAGTGCCCTGCGCCATGAATACCATCAGCAGAGCGATGCAGCTGCCCGAATAGGCAAGCAGCAGCGTTGTGGTTATGGTGCCCATAGCTGCGCGTCCTATGGTAAGTCCCGACTTTATCGCCTCGCTGCGGGAGATGTCGGGTTTCTTTTTTACTATCTCTGCCACAGCGGAGGTGATATCCACCGCCACGTCCATAACTGCTCCCGACGAGCCGATGAATATAGACGCCATGAATATTTTGGTCAGGTCAAGATCCTGCGATTCGCTGTAAAGCAGGCTCTCGGAGTACGCCATGACTGCTCCGTGAATTTTGAACAGGTCGGTGAAAATTATCCCCGTAACGGCGGTGACGGCAATTCCCGCGGTAATGCCCAGCGCCGAAGCAAGGGCTCTCTTATCGAAGCCGTACACAAGGGAAACTATCATCACCGAGATGAACACGATGACTATCCCGCCCGTGATGATAGGGTCGTATCCCTTAAGATACAGCGGCACTACCAGCTTCCAGATGCACAGCACGGTGAGGATAAACGACAGCACCGAGCGCACGCCCGTCTTTCCTGCGAATATAATAAGTACGGCGGCAAAGATCAGCGCGAGGACTGCTTCAAGGTCAAGACGGTAATGGTCGGTCATTGTAGCCGACAGTATCTCGCTGCCCGAGTAGCTTATGACGATGTACGCCTTATCCCCGGGGACGAATATCTTGTCCTGTTCAAGGGAGCCCGTCAGCAGATTGACCGCCTGTATCTCGGAGTCCCTGAATATCCCTTTGAGCACCCGCACCGTACATTCCTGCTCGCCCGAGCGCACAAGTCCCGTGTCGATTATGTTTGAGTCATCGCAGGAAAGCACCTGCGCAGGCACTCTTTCAGCGCCCTTATATATCCGGCTGCCCTCATAGCCCGTGGGCAGGAGTATCAGCACGATGATTATTATTACCGCCGCGAGCGCAGGGGAGTTATAGGCGATAAACTCTTTGATATTTTCGGGTCTTTTCAATTTCATATAAACTTCTCTTTCTGAAAAAAATCGTAAAAACCGAACCGGCTCTGCTTTTGAAAACCGGTTCGGTCAAAGGGGGAAGGGTGAAGGTTTAGGTTATGCTGGACTTACTGGACCTGAGTCAGCGCTGCAAGGCTGTTGTAGATGTCGGTGTTGTCATAGTAGCCTTCAAAGAGCTCGGAGCCTGCGCCCTGTGCGAATACTGCAACGGGGAGTCCGGTATGAGCGTAGGAAGCGAAGTTTACGCCCGACTTGTTGTTGAGGATATGAGTGATGGTAACGGTGAGGGGCTCATAGGAACCGTAGAGGAGATATTCCTCCTGAGTGATCTCGTCGTCGGAGGTCCTTGTCATGGTCTCCTCGTAAGCTGCTTTGAGCTTTTCGTACTCATACTCGGTCATTTCGAGAGTGCCCGTATTGTTGGAATCGGGGTGCTTGTCGGCGCTGTCAAGCTGAACGGCAGCCTCGGGAGTTCCTGCGGGAGCGGTAAGACCGAAGAGTCTTGTGATGTCCTTCATAACAGCCGAGAAGCTTGTGTTGTTTTCTTTGTACTTTGTAACATAGTCGGAGTCGTATTTAGCGAAAGATATCTTCTGATTGCTGAGGTTTGTCAGGAAGGTATCGTAATCAGTGCCTGCGTAGCCGATGGTAAGACCGCCTGTTTCGTGGTCGCCGGTCACGATGATAAGGGTCTCATCGGGGTGTTCGTTGTAGAAATCAACAGCCTTGGAAACTGCGGTGCTGAGTGCTACCGTATCGGAAATCGTGGAAGCTGCGTCGTTTGCATGGCAAGCCCAGTCGATCTTTCCGCCCTCTACCATCATAAAGAAGCCGTTGTCGTTATCGAGGACCTCGATGCCCTTTTCAACATAATCAGCCAGAGCCCATTCGTCACTTACGCGGTCGTTGTTGTAGGACAGGGAGCCGCTGTCTGCGATAGTTTCTGCGATAACGATAGCCTTTCCGTCCTCAGCGGTGAGCTTTTCAGCCTCCTCCTGAGTCTTGATGACCTTGTAGCCGGCCTGTTCTGCGAGAGTGTAGCTGTCGGTAGCGGTGCCGCCGTTGGTAGTATCCTTGAGCTCTCCGCCTGCGAAGTAGTCGAAGCCGCTTTCGATGAGCTCACAGCTTATCTCATAGTAATCGTTTCTGCTTGCCTGATGAGCATAGTATGCTGCGGGAGTTGCATGGTTGAGGTTAACTGTGGAGACGATGCCCACCTTGTAGCCCAGCTGATCCTTCAGCTTTTCTGCGATGGTCTCGTATTCAACGGTGAAGGTCTCGTCCATGTTGATAGTGCCGCTGTAGGTCTTGTGGCCTGTTGCGAGGGAGGTGGCAGTGGAAGCAGAATCGGGGCAGAAGGACGTGGAATCGTAGGTTATGGCCGAGCCGCAAACGGGGAAGGTCATAAAGCTGAGCTTCTTGTTGGCTTCGAGGATACCGTTGTCGTTAGTATCTGCGAGAGCGGAATAGTAATCTGCGCTGAGCTGTACCTGTGGGAAGCTCATGCCGTCGCCGATGAACATGAATATGTACTTAGGCTTTTTGCCTGTGTAGGAGCCTGCTGTTACAGTCTGAGCAGCTTCTGCTTCGGGAGCGCCGTTCATGCAGCTTACAGCTGCTGCTCCGCCTGCGATAACGACTGCTGTCACAGCTGCGACAGTCCTGCTTATTTTCTTCTTTTTACCGATGATCATTGCTTTTCTCTCCTTAAATTCATTGAGTGTTTATGGTTTGGGTAATCTTTGATTACGATTTAATTATAACGCTCCTCTGTAAAATTCAAAAGTAAGGTTGTGTTAAGCTTTCATAAAGGCAATGGGCTGTGGACAGTATAAAAAATGCACAAAAAAATGTCATTAATCTATTAAAATTGTCAAAATCATTAAAAAAATATTGAATTAACGAGAATTATGGGTTATAATAAAAATGTGTAATTGCCGCTATTGAAAAGCTGTTCGGCATATAATGCTGAAGTATGGCTTTCTGTTACTCAATTCAGTCCGAAAGGAGAATCAGCTGATGACGCCGGAGAAAAGCAAGAGAATTGCTTTATGCACCTGTAAGATCCAAGATGAGACCATCGGAAAATTAGTTAATGAGATCTGTAGGGAAGCTAATAAATTGGGTTACTATGTGGTGATTTACAATTCATTTTACGATTTTTATCAGGATAATGAGATATGCAGAAGCTCGAAGAGCGTGTTCTCGCTTATGGATTATACCGTGCCTGTGGGCATAATCATCCTCGGAGAGACCTTTCAGGAAAAGGATGATGTCACTATCAGGGACATCGCCCGAAGAGGCAGAGAAGCGGGTATCCCCGTTGTTTCAGTGGATAAGCAGATAGAGGGCGCTCATTCTGTGCTGTTCGACTATTCCACCGCTTTTGAAAGGATAGTCCGCCATATCGTGGAGTTCCACGGCTGCAAAAGGGTGGATTTTCTGGGCGGCATAAAGGGCAATCCCTTTTCCGAAGAAAGACTTGACGTCTATAAAAAGGTCATGGAGGAAAACGGGCTTCCTGTTGAGGATTTCCGCATAGATTACGGCGATTTCTGGGATTTCCCCGCAGCAAAGGCGGTCAACGGATTCCTTGCCGCCGAGGAGGAGCCTCCCGAAGCTATAATCTGTGCAAACGATTCCATGGCAATAACTGCCTGCCGCGTTCTGGAGGAGCACGGATATTCCGTTCCCACCGACGTATTGGTCACAGGCTTTGACGGTATCGAACAGGAAAAGTATCATTCGCCCAGATTTACGACGGCGTACAGGAATACGGGCAATGCGGCAAAGGCGGCTGTGGAGCTTATCCATACGCTCACCGGCGATAAGAGGGATGCTGACGAAAAGGTAATGGTGCCCTATGATGTGACCTTCTCCCAGTCCTGCGGCTGTCAGCCTATCGAGTATAAAAAGGTCAATGACGTACTGATGGATCTGTATAATAAGCTCAATCAGCGGGATGAACAGGTCGTCAGCATGAACTTTATGAATAATTCGCTTACGGCGTGTTCCTCCGTGCTGGAGGCGCTGCCGAAGATAGAGCATTATATCGGCATGCTTTACTCCGATGTTATCTATCTGAATTTCCGGAAAAGCTTTCTGTCCAACGATTTAGGCGCCGATTTTGACAAGCCTATCGAATCGGATGAAAAAATGGTGCATGTCATCTCCTATGTGGCAACGCACCCTAAGATCGAAATGGAGGAATTTACC
>JBJESJ010000090.1:0-38199 GCA_051882725.1 Oscillospiraceae bacterium | reverse complement strand
AAAGATCCTTGACTACGCTGAGGCAGGCGATAACATCGGTGCTCTTCTCCGTGGTATCCAGAGAACAGATATCGAAAGAGGACAGGTTCTTTGTAAGCCCGGTTCTATTCACCCCCACACCAAGTTCTCCGGTCAGGTTTACGTTCTGAAGAAGGAAGAGGGCGGCCGTCATACTCCTTTCTTCAACAACTACAGACCTCAGTTCTATTTCAGAACAACTGACGTTACAGGCGTTATCACTCTTCCTGCTGATAAGGAAATGTGCATGCCCGGCGATAACGTTTCTATCGACGTTGAGCTCATCACTCCTATCGCTATTGAAGAGGGTCTCCGCTTCGCTATCCGTGAGGGCGGACGTACAGTAGGTTCAGGCGTTGTTACTAAGATCAACGAATAATCTTACTGAATAGATGATCTTTCAGAAGCAAGAAGCAGTTTTTCTGCTCCTTGCTTCTTTTGTTCCGGATCGTTTATGATCCTGAGTCTTGTCCTTTGCGCGCAGCTGCGGGAAAATCTGCTTTGTCTGAGGATCTCGTGCTTACATCAAAAAAGGACCCGAAGCAAAGCCGCTTCGGGTCCTTTAAGTATTATCGATCTGATAATTATTCTGCAGCAGGAGCTGATACGGGGCAGGTATCTGCACAGGTACCGCAGTCGATGCAGGTCGCGGGATCGATCTGATACTGAGTATCACCCTGAGAAATTGCACCTACGGGACATGCGTCTGCACATGCGCCGCAGCTGATGCAAGCGTCAGAAATTTTGTATGCCATAATATAGACACCTCCATTAAGTATTAGAACATTTCTTTGTTCATAACTCTATTATATCATATCTTTCATAAAAAGCAAGACCAAATTGTAAATTTTCTGTTTTTTCAATAAATTTCTAATAAACACTTGAAATTTTGTTTCAAATCAGTTACAATATAATTGTAGCGCTTTTTGTAAAAAGCAGAAGAATTGTATGTGAAAAGAGAGGTTTGACTATGAAACGGATATGCTTTTCGTCTTCATATTCGCTTATCGCGGCTGCAGCTTCTTGCAGACGTTCTGCCGCTGTACCCTCTTATAAGCTGTGGCATAGCCGCAGTTTTTTTATTCCATGCTTTTGCGCATGACTTTGACTTGTGAAACGGAGGATTTGTTATGTCAAAGAAGGTTGCTGTTATTATGGGCAGCGACAGCGATTTCCCTGTTGTCAAGGACGCTGTCAAGGAACTTAAAAATTATGGGGTGGAGTATGAGGTGCATGTCATGTCTGCTCACCGCACTCCCGGGCTTGCTGCCGATTTTGCCAGAAATGCTAAGGCAAACGGCTTCGGCGTTATCATCTGCGCCGCAGGAATGGCTGCTCACTTAGCGGGAGTTATCGCGGGCAATACCACGCTCCCCGTTATCGGTATCCCCATTAAGTCTACATTTGACGGGCTGGACGCTCTTCTTGCCACCGTTATGATGCCTTCGGGAATTCCCGTTGCAACAGTGGCTGTCAACGGCGCAAAGAATGCCGCTGTGCTGGCTGTTCAGATGCTGGCTCTCTCCGACGACTCTCTCGCCGAAAAGCTGGAAGAGTCCAAGAAAAAAATGATTGAGGGCGTTATCGAAAAGGATAAGGCTATGCAGAAAATGGTGGACGAATTATAATTTTGTCCGTTAATAAAAATTAATATATATTAATAAATATTTTTTGGAGGAATCTATCATGGCAAACTATGAGAAAAAGGAACAGCTCTACGAGGGCAAGGCTAAGAAGGTTTTCGCAACTGATGACCCCGATATCGTTATCGTTGACTACAAGGACGACGCTACCGCGTTCAACGGCGAAAAGAAGGGCACTATCCGCGGAAAGGGCGTTGTCAACAACAAGATGACAAACTATATGTTCAAACTCCTTGAAAAGGAGGGTATCCCTACTCACCTTATCGAAGAGCTCTCCGACAGGGAGACTGCCGTTAAGAAGGTGGAAATCGTTCCCCTCGAAGTTATCGTGAGAAACGTTGCTGCGGGAAGCTTCTCCAAGAAGCTCGGCATTGCAGAGGGTACTCCCTTGAAGCAGCCTACTCTGGAATTTTCTTACAAGAACGATGATCTGGGCGACCCCTTTATCAACGATTACTATGCTCTCGGCCTCGGTCTTGCTACCAAGGAGGAGATCGCTGATATCACAAAGTATGCTTTCGCAGTAAATGATTTTATGCTCAAGTTCTTCAAGGAGCACAATATCGACCTTATCGACTTTAAGATAGAATTCGGAAGATTCCACGGCAAGATACTTCTCGCCGACGAGATATCTCCCGATACCTGCCGATTCTGGGACAGCACTACTCACGAGAAGCTGGACAAGGACCGCTTCCGCAGAGATATGGGCGGCGTAGAAGAGGCTTATCAGGAAATGATGAAGAGGATCTTCGGAGAATAATCAAGATTATTATGAGCGGCACGGACTTCTCTCTCTCCGTGCGCTCGGAAAGGTATTTCATAATATGGGTGGATTTTTTGGAGCGGCGTCTCACAACGACTGCATCAGCGACGTGTTTTTCGGCACGGATTATCACTCGCATCTCGGAACAAGAAGGGGAGGTATGACCGCATATTCTCCCGAGCGGGGCTTTCAGCGCAGTATTCACAGAATTGAAAACTCGCCCTTCCGCACAAAGTTTGAAAACGACGTTGAGGAAATGCGGGGCAATCTCTGCATAGGCTGCATAAGCGATTCCGATCCCCAGCCTATCCTCGTCCGTTCAAAGCTGGGACTTTATGCTATCTGCACAGTGGGCATCATCACCAACGCCGAGGAGCTGGCTAAGGAGATACTGGACAGCTGCTCCGAAAGCTTTGAGGTCATGAGCAGCGGAAGCGTCAACACAAGCTCTCTTATCGGCGCGCTTATCGCACAGAAGCCGACCATCACCGAGGGCATAAAGTATGCTCAGAGCAAGATAAAGGGCTCTATGTCTCTGCTTATCCTCGATAAGGACGGCATCATCGCCGCAAGGGACAAGTACGGCAGGCTGCCTATCATCATAGGACAGCGCAGCGACGGATTCTGCCTTTCCTTTGAATCCTTCGCCTTCCAGAAGCTGGGCTATAAGACCTACCGCGAGCTGCTCCCCGGCGAGATAGTCCGTATCACCCCCGACAGCGCCGAGGTGCTTTCTCCCGGCGGAGATGAAATGCGGATATGCTCCTTCCTGTGGACATACTACGGCTATCCCAACTCCGTCTACGAGGGCGTTACCGTCGAGACTATGCGTACCCGCAACGGCGAGATAATGGCTGAACATGATATCAATAACGGCACTCTTCCCGATGTGGATTATATCTGCGGAGTTCCCGATTCGGGCATACCTCATGCTATCGGATACGCTAACCGCAGCGGCATACCCTTCGCAAGACCCTTTATCAAGTATACTCCCACATGGCCAAGAAGCTTTATGCCGACAAGCCAGTCCATGCGGAACAAGGTCGCTAAGATGAAGCTTATCCCCGTACACGAGCTTATCGAGGGCAAAAAGCTGCTGTTCGTGGACGACAGCATAGTAAGAGGTACCCAGATGCGCGAGACCGTGGAATTCCTCTACGACAACGGCGCAAAGGAGGTCCATATGCGCTCTGCCTGTCCGCCCATCATGTACGGCTGCAAGTATCTGAATTTCTCCAGAAGCAACTCCGATCTTGAGCTTATCGCACGAAAGATAATCGACGAGTTCGAGGGCGCCGAGGGTATGAAATATATCGAGGAATACAGCGATACCACCACCGAGAGAGGTCAGAAGCTCCGCAAGGAGATCTGCAGAAGATTAAAGCTTACCTCACTGGAATTCCAGTCCTTGGAGGGAACTGTGAAGGCAATAGGTCTTGACGAATGTAAGCTCTGCACCTACTGCTGGAACGGAAAGGAATGATCAAAAGTGTTCGATAATATCCATGAGGAATGCGGAGTGTTCGGCATATACAGCCCTACAACCTCCGACGTGGCAATGCAGACCTATCTGGGACTGTATGCCCTTCAGCACCGCGGACAGGAGTCCTGCGGAATAGTTGTGAACGACAGGGGACTTTTTAACTATCATAAGGACTTGGGTCTCGTTCATGAGGTCTTCGACAAGGATACCCTTGCAAGACTGGGTCAGGGCAATATCGCCGTGGGTCACGTAAGATATTCCACCACGGGAAAGCCTATCCGCTCCAATGCGCAGCCCCTTGTTGTGCGTCATATCAAGGGTCCCCTTGCTATCGCCCACAACGGAAATCTTGTCAACGCAAGAGAACTTCGCTTAGAATATGAAAACAAGGGAATGATCTTCCACACCACCAACGATACCGAGGTCATCTCCTACGCCATCACCGAGGCTCGTCTCACATCGGGCTCCATCGAGGACGCCGTTGAGCAGATGATGTATAAGATAAAGGGCGCTTATTCGCTGGTGATAATGTCCCCGAAAAAGCTTATCGCCGCAAGAGACCCCGACGGCTTCCGCCCTCTTTCCCTCGGAAAGCTGGACGACAGCTGGGTCGTTGCCAGCGAGACCTGTGCTTTTGACAGCATAGGCGCAAAGTTCGTCAGGGATATAAAGCCCGGCGAGATAGTTGTCATCGACGAGAAGGGTCTGCGCACCATTGAGACTCACTGCGGCAGCAAGGGTCACATCTGCGTGTTTGAGTACGTTTATTTCGCACGGCCCGATTCTGTTATCGAGGGCTCAAGCGTTCATCTGGCGCGCCTCAGAGCAGGAAAATATCTCTGGCGTGAGCATCCCGTGGACGCGGATATCGTCATAGGAGTGCCCGATTCGGGACTTGACGCGGCGCTGGGCTTTGCTCAGGAGAGCGGCATCCCATACGGCATAGGCTTTATCAAGAACCGCTACATCGGCAGGACCTTTATCCAGCCCAGTCAGGCAGAAAGAACCAACTCCGTTAAGATAAAGCTCAACGCCGTTTCCGACGTGGTCAAGGGCAAGCGTGTCGTTATGATAGACGACAGCATGGTAAGAGGCACTACCTCGGGACGAGTTGTAAGGCTGCTCCGTGAGGCGGGCGCAAAGGAAGTGCATGTAAGATTTGCATGTCCGCAGTTTATCGCACCCTGTTATTTCGGCACGGATATCGACAGCAAGGATAATCTTATCGCCTGCAAGATGACTCTTCCCGAAATATGCGAGCACATCGGCGCAGATACGCTGGGATTCCTTTCGGTGGAAAGCGTACAGAAGCTGGCAGGCAATTCCGACTGCGGCTTCTGCACAGGCTGCTTTACCGAGAAATATCCCGTTGAGGTCCCCAAGGAGATGCCTAAGGACAAGTTTGAATTTAAAATCGGAGATGTAAAACAATAAGTTAACATAATGTATGTATGCGCTTTTCGGGGAGTTGTGTTTCGGAAAGTGCGAAAGGATGGTATATACTGATGAAAAGTTTTTCTGAAAGCTACAAGGAAGCGGGAGTTGACGTTACCGCGGGCTATAAGGCGGTCGAGCTTATGAAGGCTCACGTTGCAAGAACGGCTACAAGCGGCGTTCTTTCGGGAATAGGCGGCTTCGGCGGACTCTTTGAGCTGGATATGACAGGTATCAGCAAGCCCGTACTGGTTTCCGGAACAGACGGCGTAGGCACTAAGATAAAGATAGCTTTCCTGCTGGACAAGCACGATACTGTCGGTATCGACTGCGTTGCCATGTGCGTCAACGATGTTATCTGCTGCGGCGCAAAGCCCCAGTTCTTCCTTGATTACATCGCATGCGGAAAGAACTATCCCGAGAAGATAGCTCAGATAGTAGCAGGCGTGGCAGAGGGCTGCGTTCAGGCTGAATGTGCCCTTATCGGCGGAGAAACTGCCGAGCACCCCGGTCTTATGCCCGAGGAGGAGTACGATCTCGCAGGCTTCACCGTAGGCGTTGTTGACAAGGACAAGATCCTTAAGCCCGATACTCAGAAGGCGGGCGATGTCATGATCGGCATCAAGTCCAGCGGAGTTCATTCCAACGGCTTCTCGCTGGTAAGAAAGGTATTCTCCGTAACCGAGCAGAATCTGGCAAGACATCAGTCCGACCTCGGAACAACTCTGGGCGACTGCCTGCTCACCCCCACAAGAATTTACGTAAAGGCGATAATGAAGCTTATCGACACTGTGAATGTAAAATCTATCAGCCACATCACAGGCGGCGGATTCTATGAGAATATCCCCCGTTCGCTCCCCAAGGGACTTTCTGCGAAGATCGAAAGAAATGCGGTGCAGGTGCTCCCCATATTCGAGCTTATCGCAAAGACAGGACATATCCCCGAAAGAGACATGTTCAATACCTTCAACATGGGCGTGGGCATGACCGTTGTTGTGGATAAGAACGACGCAGACAAGGCAATCGCAGCTATCAAGGCAGCCGGTGAGGATGCATACGTTCTCGGCGAACTGGTGGAAAGCGACGAAGGTGTTATAATTGCGTAATAATAAGGACAAGAATTATCTTCTCGCTGCGAGGAATCTGGGTATAATTTCCCTGCTGTGGGCGGTCTGCACGGTCAATCCCTTTCTGATAATCGGGGCGATATGCAGTTGGACCGCGGCTTCGGGCGAAAAGAAAGGCTTCGCAAGAGCGGCGGAGATACTCTATATCATCGGTGCTGTGACCTCCTCGGCGCTCACTCTTGTGATAGCTCTTCTGGGCAATGTGATATCGATTTTTTCCGGCATCGCTCAGATAGCAGGAGGCTCGGCGTTCATCATCGGAGCCACTGTGCTGTTCGACCTGCTGATAGGACTTGCTGCGGCAAGCTCCCACAAGGGCTGCAGACAGCTTGAGCTTAAGGAGCAGAAAAGGCTACAGGCTTCGCAGGCAGTGGGACTTTTCGGCAGCGAGGTCTACGCCAATGAAAACGAATCGGAATACTCCGACAGATAAAGGAAATGGTGCGGATATGAAAAATATAGTAGTGCTTGTTTCGGGCGGCGGAACAAATCTTCAGGCGCTTATCGACGCTCAGAATAGGGGAGATATCAAGGGCGGACGCATTACCTGCGTGATCTCCTCAAAGGCGGACGCTTACGCTCTGGAAAGGGCAAAGCAGAACGATATCCCCACAAGAGTGCTTGTGCGGAAGGACTATGCGGACGTTCATGAGTACAGTAAGGCTATGCTTGACGCCCTCAATGAGGAAAAGGCTGACCTTGTGGTGTACGCGGGCTTTATGACTATCCTCGACGAGACTCTATGCCGCGCTTATCCCAATAAGATGATAAACGTTCATCCTGCGCTGATACCCTCATTCTGCGGAAAGGGATTTTACGGGCTGCACGTTCATGAGGCAGTCCTTGAAAAGGGCGTGAAGGTCACGGGCGCAACGGTGCATTTCGTCACCGAGGTATGCGACGGAGGACCTATCATACTGCAGGACACCGTTCCCGTGAAAAACGGCGATACTCCCGAAATACTCCAGCGCAGAGTAATGGAAAACGTGGAATGGAAGATACTCCCCAAGGCGGTATCGCTGTTCTGTCAGGATAAGATACATGTGGAAAACGGTATAGCCGTTGTCGAGGAATGAACGGTCAAAAAAACGGAGGAAAGTAAAATGCAAACACTTAATATCTACGACGAGCTGAAAAGCAATTCCTATCCCGGAAGAGGGATAATCATAGGTAAATCTGCCGACGGAAAGTCCGCTGTTACGGCGTACTTTATCATGGGCAGAAGCGTGAACTCCAGAAACAGAGTGTTCACCGAAACAGAGGACGGCATCAGGACAGAGGCTGCGGATCCCTCCAAGCTTTCCGATCCTCATCTGATAATTTATTCCCCCGTGAGAGTGCTGGGGAACAAGACCATCGTTACCAACGGCGACCAGACCGATACTATCTACGAGCTTATGGATAAGCAGCAGACCTTCGAGCAGTCACTGCGCACCCGCGAGTACGAGGACGACGCTCCCAACTATACTCCGAGGATCTCGGGCATCATGCACGTTGAGAACGGCAGCTACAATTATGCTATGAGCATACTTAAGTCTGCAGACGGCAACCCCGATTCCGTGGAGCGCTTCACATATACCTACAGCACTCCCATAAGCGGATACGGTCACTTTATCCACACCTATATGGGCGACGGCGCACCTCTTCCCAGCTTCGAGGGCGAGCCTAAGAAAATAGAGATCCCCGATGATATGGATGAGTTCGCAGACAAGCTCTGGGAGGCTCTCAACGAGGACAACAAGGTGTCTCTGTTTGTGAGATACATCGACATCGCCACAGGCAAGTATACATCTAAGATCATCAATAAATATTCTAAGTAATTACGGGAGGAATCTACAATGGCAAACGAAATGCAGTTAAAGTACGGCTGTAACCCCAATCAGAAGCCTTCGAGGATCTACATGGCAGACGGCAGCGACCTGCCTATCGAGGTGCTCAACGGCAAGCCCGGCTATATCAATCTCCTTGACGCCTTCAACGGCTGGCAGCTTGTCAGCGAGCTGAAAAAGGCTACCGGCATGTGCGCGGCTACCTCCTTCAAGCACGTATCTCCTGCGGGAGCGGCTGTGGGCGCGCCTCTTTCCGATACTTTGAAGAAGATATACTGGGTGGACGATCTTGACGAGCTTTCTCCCTTGGCCTGCGCATACGCAAGAGCAAGAGGTGCGGACAGAATGTCCTCCTACGGCGATTTTATCGCACTTTCTGATGTCTGCGACGTTCCCACCGCTAAGATGATACAGCGTGAGGTGTCCGACGGAGTTATCGCTCCCGGCTACACCGACGAGGCACTTGAGATATTAAAGTCCAAGAAGAAGGGCAATTACAACATTATTCAGATAGACGAGAGCTATACTCCTGCGCCTATCGAGACAAAGCAGGTGTACGGCATCTCCTTTGAGCAGGGCAGGAATGAGCTTCCCGTCAATGACGAGCTTTTAGCTAATATCGTCACCGACAACAAGAATATCCCCGACGACAAGAAGAGAGACCTTATCATCTCCCTTATCACACTGAAATACACTCAGTCCAACAGCGTATGCTACGTCAAGGACGGACAGGCTATCGGTATCGGCGCAGGTCAGCAGTCGAGAATACACTGCACACGTCTTGCGGGACAGAAGGCTGATAACTGGTGGCTGAGACAGTCTCCCAAGGTAATGGGACTGCAGTTCTTAGACAGCATCCGCCGTGCGGACAGAGATAACGCTATCGACGTATATATGTCCCCCGACGAGTACATGGACGTTCTTGCAGAGGGCGCATGGCAGAACATCTTCAAGGTTAAGCCCGAGGTGTTCACCGCCGAGGAAAAGAGAGCATGGCTTGACCAGAATACAGGCGTATGTTTAGGCTCCGACGCATTCTTCCCCTTCGGCGACAATATCGAAAGAGCTCACAAATCGGGCGTTGAGTACATCGCACAGCCCGGCGGCTCTATCCGCGACGACAACGTTATCGAGACCTGCAACAAGTATGATATCGCAATGGCATTCACAGGCATTCGTCTGTTCCACCACTGATCGGAGTTCTCCGAAATATTTGCATGAGCGAATAGCTATGGATTCATCAAAGGTAATCTGATAATGTTTGTTCACTGAAAAGGAATGATAAAATGAAAATATTAGTAGTAGGCGGCGGCGGACGCGAGCACGCCATTATTATGAAGCTTGCGGAAAGCAAGCGCGTGGAAAAGCTTTATTGCGCTCCCGGAAACGGCGGTATCTCGCGGTATGCGGAGTGCTTTGACGTTTCCGCAACGGATATCGACGGCATTGTCGCACTGGCGAAGAAGCTTTCCGTTGATATGGTGGTAGTTGCTCCCGACGATCCCCTTGTGCTGGGCATGGTGGACGCTCTCAATGCAGAGGGTATTATGACCTTCGGACCCAACAAGGCGGCGGCTATTATCGAGGGAAGCAAGGTATTCTCCAAGGAACTGATGAAGAAGTACGATATACCCACCGCAAAGTATGAGACCTTCAGCGACAGCGCTTCGGCTATCGCATACTTAAAGAGCGAGAACAGCTATCCCGCAGTTATCAAGGCAGACGGACTTGCTCTCGGAAAGGGCGTTATCATCGCCGCCAACGAGGAAGAGGCTGTTGAAGCCGTTAAGTCGATGATAGACGGCAGACAGTTCGGCGACAGCAGCGCGACTGTTGTTATCGAGGAATTCCTCACAGGTCCCGAGATATCGGTGCTGTCCTTTACCGATGGAAAGACTGTTGTTCCGATGATGTCCTCAATGGACCACAAGCGTGCGCTTGACGGCGACAAGGGACTTAATACGGGCGGAATGGGAACTATCGCACCCAATCCCTTCTATACAAAGGAGATCGCCGAGGAGTGCATGAACAACATCTTCCTGCCCACCATAAAGGCTATGAACAGCGAAGGCAGGACTTTCAAGGGATGTTTGTACTTCGGACTTATGGCAACTCCCAAGGGAGTGAAGGTCATCGAGTACAACTGCCGCTTCGGCGATCCCGAAACACAGGTAGTCCTTCCTCTGCTGGATACAGATTTAGTCGATATCTTTGAGGCTGTGTATAAGGGAACGCTCTCCGATATGGATATCAAGTGGAAGAACGAGTGCTGCTCCTGCGTAGTTATGGCAAGCGGCGGCTATCCCAAGAGCTATCCAAAGGGACTGGAGATATCGGGTCTGGACGAAAAGGGACAGGTCGGCGGAGTGTTCGTATACCACGCAGGTACCAAGTACGAGAACGATAAATTCCTCACCAATGGAGGACGTGTGCTGGGCGTTACCGCTACGGGAGATACTCTCTCTGATGCGCTGAAGAAGTCCTACGCCGCAGTTGATAAGATACATTTTGATAATGCTCACTATCGCAAGGATATCGGACAGAGAGCATTGTCTGCAGAAGTTAACAGTTGACAGTTAACAGCTGACAGTTAAACAGCTGACAATGGTTTTCCATAGCCATTGTCAGCTGTTTTTGATGTAAAATGTAAAACTATAAGTAACCTCCGCGGTCAAAAAAGAATATTTACTCTTCAGCGAAGGACGCGTCACCGCTGTTGGTCGTTCCTGTTCCTACCCGCTCTTTTGTGTAGTCCACAAAGCTGATGTTGATGTCTACATCGCCCTTTATGCCGGGGACATTTGCATCGGAGGCGTACTGCCACATCTGATATATGTAGGGATATTCGGGCTCGTCGGAGTATTCCGCCAGCCAGAGATCAAAGCCTGCCAGAGCGTCCATGTCCATTTTCAGCAGCGCCTGCCGCTTCGGAGCGTATATCATCGGGATATATCCCGCACGGGCTATCTTGTTGCAGAAAGCCGCTGTGCATTCTGTCAGGTCGGCAGGGGACATATCGTTTGTTCGTGCGGTGTCCTCGCCGGTGACCTCCCAGTCGAAGGCTACCGGATATGTCACATTATAGCCCTCCAGCTGCGAAATCACGAACTCCGCTTCCGCCTCCGCCTCAGAGACGGTCAGCGCCTGCGAATAAAAATACACTCCCGTTTCGATGCCTGCCTCGGCGGCACCCTGCATGTACTCGTGGAAGCGTTTGTCCTCGTTGATAACGCCCGACTCATAGCCGCGGTAGCCCACGCGTATCATAGCAAAGTCTATTCCCGCTTCCTTGACCGAAGCCCAGTCTATGTCCTGCTGAAAATATGAAACGTCTACGCCCAGCTTTGAGGTGACGATACCGTCCTCGGTGTAATATTTGAAATCCCCCACCTGACGGAGCGAGGAAAAGTCGATATCCGAACGGGGCACATTTTCCAGAGCCTTCAGCCATATTTTCCCGTAGGTGTAGTCGTCCATTTCGACGTAGTCACGCGGGGTGAAATATTCGTATACGCGGGAGGCTTCCACTGCTATGTATTCCTCGTCCTTTTGGTATTCCTCGGTCACCTTATGGAGCTTCACCGACAGGACGATAATAACAGCTGCCATAATGAGGAAGATCCCGACAGCGGAGAAAAAAATTATCCTCCGACGCAGAAGCTTTCTGTTGTTGTTTACTTCCATAAAATTATCCTTTTTTCGATATTTCTGATTTAAAAGCAAACAGCAATTAGCCGAAGCGTTAAGCTAATTGCTAATTGCTGTTTGCTGTCAGCCTTTTGCAGGGCGTTTATTTTTGCTGAATATCTTCTGTACGGTATTGACCACTGCTCCGAAATTGATAAGTGTTATGAATATGAAGCAGAGTATCAGCCACATAATGTACAGGGTGGGCTGTCTTATCGAAAGCACGCACATGGTGATAAGCACGATGATATTGATGGCTGCGCGGAAGAAATCCACCTTGAAGTAGATGTACCGTCTTGCGTCGCAAATTCGTATCGCAAAGCACACAAAGTAGGAGATAGCCGTGGCAATGGCAGCACCGTAGGCTCCCAGCTTCGGCACCAGAATGGCGTTGAGCAGGATATTTGCCGCCGCCGCAGAAAATGCGGTGAGACAGCTGTTCTTAGACTTTTTCTTGACGGAATAAATGCTCGCAAGGAACTGGCAGAAGCACTGGAACACCATAGATACGATAAGAATGGTGGAGTAAAGCTCCGCGCCCTTGTAGGAGTCGTTTCCGATAAGAATGTAGGTCAGCGGCTTTGCTATCATGATAAGTCCCGCAGCGGCGATGTACATCAGCGAGGAATACGCGCCGAATACGGTCTTATAGAACTTGCCCAGAGTTCGGCTGTCCTTTTCCTCGATGGAGGACATCTGCCAAGCCTGATAGAACATGGTGGTGACGAACATCACGAGGGTAGGTATCTTATGAGCGACGGAGTATATGCCGTTGGTATCGCTGCCCACCAGATTGATGACGAACAGTCTGTCCGAATAGGAGGTTATCCACCACAGCAGATAGGTGGGGATAAGGGGTGCGGAGTATCTCAGCATCTCCTTGATGAGCCTTACGTCGATGAATTTCGTATCGAGGGACTTGTCCAGCCTTGCCATGAACATAAGGAAGCACAGCGACAGGAAATCCGACACGATAAAGGACAGGATATACCCGTTTATGCCCATATCGAGCCAGAGCATGAATACAAGATTGCACAGGAATTGTGTCAGAGTGGTAAGTATGCCGTCCATGGCAAACAGCCGCACCAGACCGTTTGCACGCACCTGCTGTGAAGCCATGGAGCGGAAGCAGCTGAAATAGCAGTACGCATACAGCAGCATGGTATAGCCGTGATAAACGGAGGTGGAGTTCCATATAGGCGTTGTCAGGGCAAATATCGCCATGCCAAGCAGGGTCATTATGTTGGCGGTGGTATAGACCTTGCGCTTGTCGTATGCCTTGTCCAGACCGAAGCGGATTATGGCGTCGGACATGGAGAACGTCACCACAGGCACAAGAACGTTAAGAGTATTATACAGCAGATCCGCGGTACTGTATTCCGCCGTTGTGAGGGTGGCGGTGTACAGCTTTACAAGGAAGAAGCTCAGCAGCTTTGCGCCGAACTGCCCTATGGCAAAGATCAGCGTATTGCCCATAAGCTTTTTGTATTTATCCATTTATGTTCATTCCCTCATCAGACTTCGATATACTTCTTTTTTGTAAGCTTCAGAGCGGCAGCGATCGTGCCGATAACAGACAATCCTCCAAGAAATGCAGCGGCTATCCATACCGCACGGATAAGTTTATTCATATACAAAACAGCTCCCTTTTTTGAAATTAACAGTTAATAGTTAACAGTTGACAGTTGAAAACATTTTTTTGTGACAGACAGCAGTTAATTTCCGCAGGTCTGTAACTGTAAGCTGTTAACTGCTTATGCATTATCAATTGTATATATTATAACATATTTAGTTTCATTTGAAAAGACAAAATGTATCCATACTGTAAAATTCACAAATTAAATACAAATTATTCATAGATGTGAATTTATGCCGCAATAAAATTTCGGTAAGATGTGTTATAATTATTATGTTAAATGTGAAAAAGAGCGGAGGAATAATATGAACATATCGGAAAAATGGGTGTGCGCATGGGGAAACGCAATTTCCATAGCGGAGCGCCGCCCCGAAAACTATGCTAAGAATCTGACTCTGCGTTATCCCGTAAGTATTCCCTTTGCGGGACGGAGGATAAGGCTGCATTTCGATAATTTCTGCGGAAGCGAGGACGTGATACTGAACCGCGTCTGCGTGGCTGCGGCAGCGGGTGGAGATAATATCCTGCCCGAAACGGAAAAGCCCGTGACCTTCGGCGGCAGACCCGACGTTATCCTCCACGCAGGCGAGGACCTCTACAGCGATGAGATAGATTTCGAGGTCTTTGCGGGACAGGACGTTTCGGTGTCCTTCTATCTGAAGGGCTTTACTGAGATGCGCTCGGGCGTTGTCATCACGGGACCACTTTCGCGGGGGTTTTTCGCCGTGGGGGACTGCACCTCCGACAAGGAGCTGCCCTCGGCGTCATCCAAGGTGACGAACACCTATTATTTCCTGTCTGGGATAGACGTGCTCACCGACAGCCGCAACAAGGCGCTCATCTGCTTCGGCGATTCCATAACCGCACAGGCGTGGCCCGATTATCTGCTTATCCGCACCGCAGCCCTCGGCTATACTCACCGCTCTGTGATACGCCGCGCAGCCAGCGGCACGCGGATACTTCGTCAGTACGACAATATCACCTATGATTCCTACGGTCTGAAAGGCTCCATACGCTTCCCCCGTGAGATAAGAGTCTCCGGAGCGGACTGTGTGCTTATCCAGCACGGCATCAACGACATTATCCACCCCGTGGGCGTAATGGAGAACAAGTTCCGTCCGTGGAGCGACCTGCCCACCGCAGACGACCTTATCGAGGGCATGAGAGGCTATATAAAGACAGCCCGTCAGCAGAATTTAAAGGTCTATGCGGGAACGCTGCTGCCCATATACGGCTGGCGCACCTATGCGGATTTCCGCGATGAGCTGCGCTGTGCCTTCAACGACTGGATACGCACAACCGACGAGATAGACGGCTGTATCGACTTCGACAAGGCGCTCCGCGACCCCGAAAATCCCGCAGCGTTTGCTCCGGGATATGACAGCGGAGACCATCTTCACCCCAGCGCAAAGGCATATGAGCGCATGGCGGAAGAGGTACCCGAGGAATTGTTAAAATAACGCATCAGAATCGTTATGAAAATGTTAAGGTGAATTGCAATAATTGCACATTTTCGGGCTTTTCATGTTTAATTTCGGAAAAGCTATTGACAAAACGGTTAAAATATGGTATCATGTATCATGATAAGCAATATGCGTATTTGTTTATCATCGGCATTATATCATACATAAATTTTTTGGAGGTAAATAACTATGTCTATTAAAAAAATCATTGCTGCTATCGCAGCAGGTGCAATGGCACTGACAATTTCCGCAGTAGGCGCATTCGCTGAAACTGTTGAGATCGACGCTGAGAACCCCGGCCAGTGGTCTTCCAGCGGCGCAGGCATCAAGAAGGCTGACCTTGAGGCTGTAGGCGGCGATGTAAGGATCGTTCTTACAGTTGAGACTCAGGATCCCTATGGTCTTGCTGATCAGTTCCTCGTAAATCCTATCGATTATGATAACGGCTGGAAGTCCCAGACTGATTTCTGCACATCCGATACAGCTGTTGCTAAGACAGACGGATGGATCTGCGTTCCTCAGGATGCAACAACGATCGAGTTCGTTCTTTCCGCAGACGCTATCCCCGACCTCGGTGATGACGGTCTCTGCTTCTCCAACTGCAACGTTCTCATTAAGTCCGCTGATTATGAGCTCGGTGAGCCTCAGGCTGAGATGGTTCGCGTAAGCGACGCTGACGGTAAGGCTTACTGCTTCGGCGAGTACACCGTTGAGGGTGCTGCTGAGGAAACAGCTGAAGAGCCCGCTGAGGAGCCCGTTGAGGAAACAGTTGACGCTCCCGCTTCTGACGATGTATCTGCTCCCGCAGCAACAGGAAACGTTTCTTCCGTTGCAATTGTATCTGTAATGGCTATCGCAGCTGCTGCAGCTGTTGCTTCCAAGAAGAGCAAGTAATATAAGCATAAACGAATACGCATAAAACGCCTTGAGGAATATTCCTCGGGGCGTTTTTTTGAAAGGAAATCATATGATATTGCATGTCATAGCAGGAGCGGCGTTTGGAGTTACCATAATACTCGCGGCAAAAGATATCCCGCCGAAAACACGGCTCTCGGCTGTAATTGCAGGGACGGTGCTTGCTGCGGCGGATATATTTATGCTCACCCGATTTGCGGCGGCTTCGGGGGAGTACGAAGAGCTGCTGCTTTTTCTGAACGAGAACAGGCAGGCTTCATTGGATATGCTGCCGGGCTTTATGTCGTCCTTTGCCGCAGGGATACACAATGTGATAATAACGGCGGCAGAGCAGCTTCAGAGCGCAAACGGTGTCCTTTGTGGATTTTTCGGCAGCACTGCGGATATCATTGCCTTTGGCGGAGCGGCGCTTATCGTTTCGATGGCGCTGATAATGCTTGTCCCCGACAAGGACGAGCCCGACACGGATACTGTAGATACCGCAAAGGTTGTGGGAATGATGATCCTCGACCTGTTCACCGACAGCTTTTTTGCAGCTCCCATTGCGGCTTTGGCAGCATATGGAGCATGCCGTCTGATAGGCGTGGAATATACCGCTGTGATATGCACGGTGATGTGGGTGCTGTCGTATATCCCCGTTATCGGACAGGCGGCGGGGATAATTCTGGGAGTATGTATCCTTGTGGCGGCGTGCCACCCGATTTGGGGGATAATTTTCGGGATATTTTCCGCTCTGCTGTATGTGCTGCTCAGCAATGGGAAAAATATCATTACAGGACTTATGGAAGTCAGAGAACAGGAAAAACAGAAGGAAGACTGACCGGCAGCGTACACATAATAATTCACCAAAACCGCATATAATGTACAAAATACATTATATCGGAGTTGATAGTCTTGTCGTTCAGCCGCTTCAATGCAGATGTAAAGGAAAGGTCTGTAATTTTAGGGGAATATATAGTCGAACATAGATCCACGGTCCGCGCAGCCGCGAAGGCGTTCGGCATAAGCAAGTCTACGGTGCATAAGGATCTGACGGAGAAGCTGCCTGCTGTCAGTCCGACGCTGTACCCCGCAGTGAAGGAAATACTCGAAATTAACAAGCAGGAGCGCCATATCCGCGGAGGAATGGCTACCAAAAAGAAATATGAGGAAAAGGCGCATAAATCGGCAAAATAGCAGGGAAAACGCCGTATCGTGTTCAGTGCGGTACGGCGTTATGATCGCGGCTGAATTTGACAATAATGTGCATTATCATGCAAATTATTATGCATTATTTGTGCATATGTACAAATCCAATTTTTTTTTTGTAAAAACAATTGACAAATGAGAAGTGCTGTGATATAATAATATATGTTGTGAGGGACACGAAAGAACAAGCCCGAAACAATGAAAAGTTAATATGCGGTAGTGCTGGAATAGGCAGACAGGCACGTTTGAGGTGCGTGTGTCTTCGACGTGTGGGTTCAAGTCCCACCTACCGCACCAAGAAAAGCTTCGCTGCAATAGCAGCGGAGTTTTTTATTTGCCTTGATATGTACAAAAACGGCGGAAGCTAATGGGACTTCCGCCGTTATTTTATCCTGATCCCCGATAAAAGTATAGACAAAAAATCTGCACAAAATCCATATATGCAAGATTTTGCTTGATTTTTTGTACACTTTTTAATCGGCGATCAGTATTATTCGTCCTCCGATGATATTTTGTTGTTCCTTTTTGCACAGACGATAATAATGATGTTCATGCTGTATGCAGCTGCCATTAACGGAAGAGCTGTCAGTCCTTCAGTTCCGGCGTTCTTGCAGAAGATGTAGCTCCATCCGATCAGGAGCAGCCCATATATTGCCGATGTTCCCGGAACAGACTGCTTTCCGAATTTCTCTGCGATATCATTGTCCATAACGCCTTTAGCGGAGGTCTTTACAGCATAGAATATGTACACGCCTATATCAGCCGCCATAGCAGCGTATGAGCATATAAGACAGGGCAGTTTCTCGGTGTACATATATATCCCATACAGCGCCATACAAAGCAGAAAGCAGAACCAGAACATGAATTTAAAGCATCCGAAGGCTATTTTGTAGCTGTATGCTTTCTGCATCTCGTCAAGGCGGCTGTCGTCGAAGATGTCGGCGGCACTTTGATTTATTGGTTTTCCGTTCTCGTCGCGGCTTAGCTGCTTAAAGTCCACGTCCTTGGCGAACTCCCTGAAGTCCACGCCCAGCTCATTTTTCTGTTTATCGTTGAGTGTCATATCAATCGTCCTCCGATTCTTCCGACTGTTCGTCCAGCACCTTGAAATTCCGCTTTCCGCAGGCGCATCTGATGAACTGCAGTATCGCCGTCAGCACGCAGATGATGACAATTATAACGGTTTCTTCGTTAAAGGTGCCCTTGACGGTGCGGACGATGATATTGACAGCTGCAGCGGCTAAGAGCATAACACCTGTGATAAGTCCGCCTGTGGTGTTGGAGAAGCTGTGCACCTGATTGAGCACGCCGTATTTTGAAGCGGTCAGCTCAAAGGCTGCCATGCCGATAAGCATTACCGTGTAGTAGATAAGCGCCGCATACTGATAGGGGATATTTACCTTGACCATGTAAAGTACAAGCAGCACTATTGTTACAAATGCAACTGAATAGCACATGAGCTTAAAGCCCTTGAAGCCGATGTCTGCCATGATAAGCTTCTGCCGCTCGTCCAGACCGTAGTCGCTGAAAACGCCTGCGGAATTTCTTTCTCTCGATTTATCTGCCATAATAATTCTCCTTTATTCATTTTCCCAGAAGATATCGTCCAGAGTTTTCCCCAGCGCTTTGCAGATGTCGGTGCAGAGCTTGAGAGTGGGGTTATAGTCGCCCTTTTCGATAGCGTTTATAGTCTGCCGTGATACGCCCACTTTTTCAGCCAGCGCCTGCTGGGACATATCCAGAGCGGCGCGGGCGGATTTGAGCTTTAAATTCTTTGCCAAATTATCGACCTTCTTTTGAAGAGATTAGATTTACAGCTGTACCGAAACGGTGATCGGTCGTTCCGTTAATTGTATTATATCATGCGATTTACAAAATGTCAAGTATATTTTACAAAAAATCAGAAATATTTTTCAAAAAGTAATCGGTCATCGAAGTAAATCACGTATATGCGACGTTTTTAGGATCAAAAAGATCGGATACAAAGCAAGAAGCCCGCAAAAACAGAAAAAAGGAATGAATTTCCTCTTGACATAGGATATTAAATAGTATATAATATTAACAAATAAAGGCGCGAATCCGATAGCGATCAGCCGACCACTAATGACTTCCCGCTAATAGCTAATGAATGATTGCTATTGGCTAATAGATACCAACTCCACCAACAAAGGAGGTTCAACCACATGAGCGGAGCTGTTCAGAGGAATACTATGCAGAAAAGCATTGTCCTCGAAACGGTGAGGTCAATGCACGATCACCCTACGGCAGATATGGTCTATGACTATCTGCACGGAAATTATCCCACCATAAGCAAGGCGACCGTTTACCGTATTCTGGGTCAGCTTTCGGCAAACGGGGATATCCGTAAGATATCGGTCACAAGCGGCGCGGATCATTATGATTTCAACCTTTCGCCCCATTATCATATAATCTGTACGTGCTGCGGGGCTGTGGCAGACGTTGCCGTGGACAGGATACCTCAGGTGGAGGAGCCCGAAAAATATATCACGGACAGCTGCGGTTATACGGTGCGCGGAGGCACTGTGCTTTTTTCGGGGATATGTCCCGAATGCCGCGGATAAGCGCCGAAAACTAAAAAGGACAAAAAAATACAGTAAACAGAAGAGCTCTCTGTTTACTGTTTTTTTGCAGTGTAGTTTCTTCGTCAGCCGCATTGCGGACAGTACGCGGCGTTACAGCAAATAAAATACTATGTGTGATTATATCAACATAAAAAAGATCAGTTCGGATTAACGATCTCACGCCAGTCGAGGTCGCCTCTTTCAAGAGCGTGGATCAGAGCCTCCGCAGTAGCGATGTTTGTAGCGACAGGAATATTGTGCACATCGCAGAGACGAAGCAGATCCATGTCGTTAGGCTCATGGGGCTTGGGAGAAAGCGGGTCTCTGAAAAAGAGCAGCAAATCGATCTCATTGCAGGAAATTCTCGCTCCGATCTGCTGACCGCCTCCCTGACTGCCGCTCAGGTAGCGCTGGATCTCAAGACCTGTTGCCTGAGATACCTGTTTTCCCGTTGTTCCCGTTGCGCATATATTATGTCGGGAAAGAATTCCGCAGTATGCAATACAGAACTGGACCATCAGCTCTTTCTTGGAATCATGCGCAATAAGTGCAATGTTCATGGGATAAAATACATCTCCTTTGTTTTAAATATAGGTCGTTTTTATGAGAAAGAAATATGTTCGTTACTGGAGAAGCACCTTGAAGCTGAGGGGAACATCCTCGCCCTTGATACGCTTTGAGATAGCGTCGAAGGCCTTGAATGCCAGCGAGGAGGAGGGAAGAGGCTCGCCCTTGCCCGTCGCGATGATAACGGCAGTATCGTCGGGGATAACGCCGATAAGCTGAACGCCTACCGTATCGATGATCTCGTCCAGATCGACGATAAGGTCCGCCTTGAAGATATCGGGGTTGACCTTGTTGATGATAAGGCGCTGCTTTTTGTTGCCTCTCTTATAGAACTCGTCGGACATCGTTCTTGCGTCGCGGACGCAGATAGGGTCGGGAGTAGTATTTATAAGGATAAGGTCGGACTGCTCAACTACATCGAAAACGCTTTCATTCGTACCTGCGGAGGTATCCACGATAATGTACTCGTAATACTTTCTCATTTCCTGGCAGATATTCTTGATAGTATCGGCATCCACCTTAGCGAAGGGGTCCTCGGGAGCACAGACGATACTGAGATTCGTGGCAAGCTTTACCTGAGTAGTTGCCTTATATATATCACATTCGCCCTTGAGCACCGAGCCCAGATCGTAGGTTATGTCATCTCTTACGCCCAGCATGATATCAAGGCATCTGAGTCCGAAGTCAAGTTCAATGATCAAAGTTCTGTGACCCTGTTTTGCGAGGGCAAAGCCCAGTTCGGCGCAGATGGAAGATTTTCCTGTTCCGCCTTTACCTGAAGTTACAGCTATGATTTTTGACATGACAGCTCCATTTCTCCGCAGACAACGGAAGATTAGTTAAACGCACATTTTTTCAGCAGAAGCTCTGCGGTGTTTCTGCCGTGAGCAGAGAATATTATACTCTGCCCATGAACATTATCGGTTAATTATATTTTACCACAAAATACAGAAAAGTCAAAGGATTTTTATCCTCTCTGCACAATTTTGTTATATTTCTATTAAAATCACGGCGGAAATTTGTGCATTTTTAAGCTTAGAAAAAAATTCGTGTTCAGTTCTCGGGCGGAGGAGTATCCGTATCCGTGGAGATCTCCTCATTTTCCGCGCTGCTTTCGGGAGTTTCGTCAGCCGATGTTTCGGTCTCGGCAGCGGAAACGGTCTGTTCCTCCTCGGTCACGGGAGGGATCGTCACCGACGGCACTGTCACAGCTGGGATATCCGCAGGCGGGAGCGTTTCGGAGAATATCTCCTCTTCCGATCCCGAAGGCATGGTCTCTATGACCTCGGAGGATATTTCCGTCTCGGAGGTGACTTCGGTCACAGCTTCCGTTTCCTCGGACTCGGTCACCTCGGGCTCGGTCCGGAGCGCTTCCGTTTCGGAATACTCGGTCTCGGTGTATATTTCCTCATAGAAGCTTTCCTCGGTGATATCCTCTTCGGTATCGGAGAGCACCTCGGAGGGGTCGTGCTCCATGGGAACATATCCCTCGGACAGGGGATATATCTCATAATCCTCGTTGTAATATGCCTCGATTATCTGCCGCACCATGAACTTGGAGTATTCGCCGTGCTCGATAAAGCCCGCAAAGGCGATTTCGGGGTCGTCTGCGGGATAGAAGCCGATAAATGCGGAGCCTGTGTCCTCCTGTGAGGTCATCTGGGGAGTACCCGTCTTGATAGCTGCCGCATAGGGCAGGTCGGACAGCAGATAATTCCCCGTATAATAATCGCTTTCTCGGGGCTTGGGATAGTTATACTCGGTAAAATTTGCAGCCTGCTTCATGCCCTCGATAACGGTATCGAAGGTATAGCCCGTCTTGTCGGGTATCTGTGCAGCTATGACAGGCTCGGTCTTGGAAACGAGAGATTCCATATTGTAGGTGTAAACGCTGTCCACCATGTAGGTCTGATAGCGGGTGCCCTTGTTGGCGATAGTCATTGCCTGAGCCGCCATCTGCAGGGGAGTTACTGCAGTTTCGGACTGTCCGATAGCGGTCTGTACGATATTTCCCGCCTGCCAGTCCATGCCCAGCATATCATAAGTTTCGGGGCAGGCGATATAACCTCTTTTGAGACCTCTGCCCGTTTCAAGCCCTGCTTCGCCGCCGAATCCGAACATCTCGGCGTAGCTGCGGAGAGTATCTATCCCCATTATCCTTCCCGTTTCGTAGAAGAAGATGTTGCAGGATTCCTTCAGTGCCGTAACAACGTTGATAGAGCCGTGCCAGCCCGTGCATTTGGGCTTGTAGTCCTCCCAGTAGTCGTAGACGCTGTTACAGCGGATAGTCGTATTAGTGTTGATTATCCCCTCGTTGAGAGCAGCCGTGGCGGTTATGGTCTTGAAGGTGGAGCCGGGGCGGTACAGACCGTTCACTGCGCGGTTTGTCAGGGGAGAGTTGGGCTGAGATGCCACCTCGGAGTAGTTGCTGATATAGTCGTTGAGATTATATGTGGGCGCGGTCGCAGCAGCCAGCAGAGCGCCTGTTTTTGCGTTCAGAACGACGATAGCCCCCGCGTCGGCGCTTGTTCCCGCGGCGTCGGGGAGAGTCTGGTTCTGGAGCCATGATATGTGATTTTCGAGGATAGTCTGCACATCCCGCTGATAGTCGCTGTCAACGGTAAGCTTGACGGTATTCCCGGGCACGGTCTCCTCGGAGATGATATCTGAAACGGCAAGACCGTCCTGCATTTCGATGGTGCGGGTGCCCTTCTGACCGCGGAGAGTGCTTTCCATAGCAAGCTCGACTCCGCTCTTGCCCACGCTGTCGTCCATAGCGTAGCCCTTGGATTTAAGCTCGGCATACTCCTCGGCGTCGATAGCGCCCACCGTTCCGATAAGATGGGGCACAACGTCGCCGTCGCCGTAGGTACGCACTGCCGCCTCGATGATGTCTATCCCGTCAAGCTCAAAGGAGGCCTCTTTTATTTTGATGACGGTGTTCATGGAAATATCCTCGGCGAAGGTATAGGTATTGGCCACGGAGAAATTACGCTTGTCCATTGTATATCTCACGCCTGCGATAAGGCGTTTTTCCTCGGCGGAATAATCGTCGGAAATGCCGTAATTGTCGCACATTGCGGCAATACATTCGTCGGGGGTGGCATATATCTGAACGCCGATGTGCCTGCGCATTTCGGTGACCTTGCTCTCGTTGGAAGAGTCAATGCTGAAGGGCAGCGTTTTTGAAACGGGCAGGATATCCTCCCAGTCGGAGCCCTCCTCGCGGAGTATCTCTGCGGTGCGGAGGATAATGCGGTTTATCTCCGAGTTATCGGAGGGGAAGAACGCCTTGTCCACGATAACGTTGAAGCAGGACTTGTTGCTGACGAGAGCATTTCCCGAAGCGTCCACTATCTCGCCGCGGGGCGCGTCGATGACCTGTGTTTCAACGGTAGTTGTGCGGGATTTCTGAAGATAGCTGTCGCCCTCGACTATCTGTATCTTCATCAGACGGTACACTCCCGCGCAGGCGGCGGCTATTGTGAGTATGACGAAAAAATATGCCCGAAGCTTTTCTAAAATACCTTTCATGGGGTTCCTTTCGGTCAAAGGAGATCTTCAAGCTCCCTGAGGGAGTATATCGTATGCGGATAATTTTCCGCAGAGGTCCTGTATCTGTCGTAAAGAACGGCGCTCATTCCTGCGGAAAGTGCGCCTTTGATATCATTTTCAAAATGGTCGCCCACATAGACGCATTCATTTTCCGAAGCGCCTGTTTTTCTGCATGTCAGACGGAATATCTCGGGATCGGGCTTCATAGTGCCTGTATCCTCGGAGACGACCACTGCCGAGAAATACTTCCGAAGCCCCGTCCTGTCCAGCTTGATATTCTGTGTAACGGAATATCCGTTGGTAAGCAGAGCGAGGGTATATTTCTGCCGAAGATAAATGAGTATCTCCTCCGCAAAGGGCTCGCAGCGGGTGAATCTCCCCGCATTTTCGTTCCATTTTGCGGACATTTCGGCGGGAGAACCCTTGAGAGGAAATTCCTCGTAAACAGTTTTGTAAGCCAAATCCTTGCTGCCGTAGCCGTTGTTGTCCAGCTCGATGAGCCGGCTGCAGAAGCTGTCAAGGAGAGAGATATCCCTTAAAAAAAGCCTTCCGCAGGTCTCGGCATGCTTACTGTATGAATATTTTCTGTCCGCAAGAGTATTGTCCAGATCGAAAATAACGGTGTGTATAGTGGTAAGGTTCATAGTCATCAGTGGTGAGTACTTAGTACTTAGAAGAAAAGTCCATAGTACATAAAGTAGAGTTCATAGTGATAAGACATAGTACTGTGTACTATGCACTGCTCAGGTCACAGTCCCTTGCAGGTCTTGTTGTAAATGACCAGCGCGATAATTACGCAGATTATCTGCGCGGCGTTGACGTTCAGCTCAAAGCCGAAGCTCAGCTTGAACACGATGAGGTCGAGCACCAGCGGAGAGCCTGTGCCCAGTCCCACCGACATCGTATAGGCGAGCCAGCTAAGAAACGACACGCCTGCGCACAGCTTTCCCAGCACCGTGCCGAGGACTATCCCCGCCAGCAGGAAAAACAGGAAAGCTATGGTCTTGTTAATTCCCTTCATTATTAAAATCCATTCCTCAATCTGCTTCTGGCTTGATCTCTGTCGGAGAGAACATCGTCCTCCGCTTCAAGAGAGCCGCCGTACTTGACCAGTATTTTCTCGATTTCGCCGCGGCTGCGCATAAAGCAGTCAACGACCTTCGGGTCGAAGGACTTTCCCGATTCCTCCATGAGTATCTGATAAGCCTTTGACGCCGAGTATGCCTTCTTGTAAGAACGGGCGGAGGTCAGCGCGTCGAAGAAGTCGGCAACCGCCATTATTCTTGCGCTTATAGGAATCTCCTCGCCCTTGGTGCCGTATGGATAGCCAGTGCCGTTCCATTTTTCGTGATGATAAACGGCGACCTCCTTAGCGACGCCGTAGAAGCTGTCGCCCTCTATCTCCTTAAGGGTATCCTCGATGATACGTCCTCCCTCAACGGTGTGAGATTTCATTATCTCGAACTCCTCGGGGCTGAGCTTTCCGGGCTTTTTCAGTATGCTGTCGGGTATCTTTATCTTGCCGATATCGTGAAGAGGCGCCGCCATGCGGAGCTGTTCAAGATAAGCGGTAGTAATGACTCTGGGATACATGCCGCGGCTCTTCATTTCGCGTGCGAGTACCTCGACATATTCGCTTGTTCTGCGGACATGCTCTCCGGTGATGCTGTCGCGGCTCTCGACGAGGGTCGCGAAGCTGAAAATGGTCTGCTCCTGCATCTTGAGGATACGGGCAGTCTTTTCCTTAACATCCCGTTCAAGGTTGCGCTGATAGTTGTTGATAAGCTCCAGATTGCGCTGCTGCTCGGTAACGTCGGTAGCGCGGATAACATAGCCGTTTATGTGTTTTTTATCCTTGTTGTCGGTGATTTTTGTAATAGAGGGACGGTATACTCTGGAGCCCACCTCGATATCCTTGGCAGCCTTTTCGTAGAGTATCCTGTTGATATCGGGGGAAGCGTCGTCTATGCGCATATCGGGCTTGGAGTAGCCCAGCTCGGGGAATATCTGCTTTGCGACTTCATTGTAGCCCTTGAGCCGCTGATGGCGGTCAAGAACGATAATGCCGTCCTCCAGCGAGTCAAAGACATACTGTCTCGCGGTATCCTGAACGTCGTATATCTTTGAGCCGTAGATGAGCAGGAAGATGATTATCTCGGAAAGCAGGAAGCCCACGGGAGCATAGTCCATATCGGTATATCCGTTGGCGTAGAGCAGCGAAGAGGCTGTGGGGATAAGAACGGCAAAGGTGAACCCTCCCACGGGGACGGCTCGGTCTCTGTCGTGGATAACGCTTATTATGGCGGTTATCAGCATGATAATGCTGTAGAACACCTGCATTGTCAGGTAAAGCTGATGGAAGGGACCGCTGACTGTGATAAGGGTGCTGAAGCTGCCTTCCTGACGAAGCTCCTCGGAAGCGAAGAAAAGCTGGTTCTGACCTATTGTAAAGGCGACGATATTGATGATGCAGTTCACTCCGCACAGCAAAGGATAGAGCACCTTAGGCGGCTGAACGCGGCAGTAGCTGAACATCAGCATAAGCTGGAACAGGAACACATGACAGCTTCCCGTTAAAGTTATCTTGGTACAGATATTCATTTCGCCGATAGTCTCACTGTGCAGTCCCAGCCAGCTTCCCAGCCACATCACGGCGATGAAGAAGGTCATTCCCGCCATGATCTTCTGCTGTTCGGAATTTTTCTGTCCCATGACAGCAGCAACGCAGGCGCAGGATATCAGAAATCCCACGGTATATATGATATAAATTATGACATAGTAATAATACACCCTTATCCCCCTTTCGATTATGTGCTTCGTGATGTCAGCAGTATCCGTCGTGAGTTCAGAGGACCCCTCTGTAATAAAGGCCTCTTGTAAAGCCGCTTCCGGGAGCGTTTCCGCTGCGGCAGCGGGCCATTGTTCTTTTTATTTCGTCTGCGGATTCGTCGGTGAAAAGATAATCGAAGCAGTCCGCGCCGTTTATCTCGCGTATCCTGTCCGCCATATAGAGCGTATCGCAGTTATAGACCTCGGCATATTCCCTGCGTTTTTTGTCGCAGGACACCGCAAAGTTCCTGCCTGTGCGGTCGGTTATGCGTCCGGTGCAGTCTTTGCAGCCGACAGCCTGTCTTACGGGGCAGTTCCTCGTGAGCATCACGGGGATATTCCCGTACACGATAACGCTTATCTCGGCGATATTTCCCAGAGCGGAGATATCGTGGAGCTTCATTTCAACGGAAGCGGTCACGCCCTTAAGCCCCATATCGGCAAGCTGCGCAATGGAGTAGGAATTTGCGCAGTTCAGGCGGAAGCCTCCGAAAAGCTCAAAGCCCCGTTCTCTTCCGAGAGCGATGTGAGCGATATTGCCGCAGTAAAGCTTATTATACCCCTTTTCCGCCGATCTGTCAAGAAGAGCGGCGCTGAATTTTTCGTCAAGGGTAAAGCATGGCAGTCCGATGATGATTCTGTCGTCCGCCTTGTCGGGAGCCTCTTCCGCGGGCATTATAACGAAGTCCGCAAGCTCCAGAGCAGCTTCCAGCTGACGGCGGTGCTTTATGTGTATCCTCGTTTTCGCCCTGCCCCTCGGAGAGTAGATATCCCCGAAGTCCTCGTAATAATCGGGATAAACGGCATAACGAGGCGTATTTTTTTCGATAATGAGCCTGTCCAGCTCAGACACTGCGTCTCTGCGCAGCTTGTTCAGTGCGGAGCAGGACAGGATAAGTCCCTCTCCGATATCTGCGGAAAGGCTGCCGAAGCGGTACGCCGTCCCGCCCAGCTTGGAAAGCTGTTTTTCGGCATATTCCCCGGTCAGAGGACGATTCACCGCAGCTTCGGGGATATCCCCCCTGACCTCGGCGGATAAGCCATCACATTCCGCTTTAAGAACGGCGGGCGTGTTTTCGCGCACCGAAAGCTTCATATCAAGAGTATATGCGGGCTGTTCGGAGCGGTAAAGCTCCTTAAGTCCGGGAAGTACCTCCGCAGCGGCTGTAACGTCGTCCTTGCGGCGGTATCCGAACATTTCACGTCCTGTTTTCCCGTCAAGATAGCCGTCGGTGAATCCGCTTCTGGAAAATACGGCGCGCAGGGTATCCATATCGGGCTGTCTTCCGTCCAGCGCAGCCCTGCATGCGGTAACTGCGGCGGCGACGTATTCTGCCCGCTTCATTCTGCCCTCTATCTTGAAGGAGGACACTCCCGCTTCTGCGAGAGCGGCAATATTTTCGATATAGGAAAGATCCTTGAGCGACAGATCGTACCGCTCGGAGCCGTCGCTAAGCGCATTGAAGGGCAGACGGCAGGCCTGAGCGCACTGACCGCGGTTAGCGCTGCGGGAGCCTATGGCGGCGCTCATGTAGCACTGTCCCGAAACGCACATGCAGAGCGCTCCGTGGACGAACACCTCGGTCTCGATCCCCGTGCTGCATATCTCTCTGATTATTTCCAGCGGCAGCTCGCGGGAGAGAACAACTCTTGAAAAGCCCATTTTTGCGGCTTCTTCGGCGCCCTTGGCGGAGTGGATCGTCATCTGGGTGGAAGCGTGGAGCGGCATATCGGGGACAACGGACTTGATTATCCTTGCCGCGCCCCAGTCCTGTACGATAAGAGCGTCTATGCCGCATTCCGCGGAAAACTCGGCAGCCCGTGCGAGCTCGTCGGTCTCGCTGTCGAATATCATGACGTTCATGGCCCGCTGGACCTTGACACCGTGCAGATGGCAGTACCGCACAGCCTCTTTTATCTCGCTGTCGGTGAAATTGCGCGCGTTTGCCCGAGCGGAGAATCTTTCCCCGCCGATATAAATCGCGTCCGCGCCGCACAGCACAGCGGCTGTGACGCTTTCGGGGCCGCCTGCGGGAGCGAGAAGCTCCGTTCTGCGGTCGGGACTCACTTTGACTTGCTCCTTCTTGCAGCTCTGTTGGGTCTGGGAGGAGCTGCGTCGCGGGCGGGCTTTTCCTCAACGGGGATAGTCACTGCGGGAGTGACGGTATTTTCCAGCACCAGCTGTTCTGCGTCCTCCTCGTAGAACTCGTCATCCTCGTCGGAGGCTATATTCTGCTCGTCAAGTCTTTCGCGGAGCTTGTCCGCTTCCATAACGGCGCTGTCGCGGGCGTCGCGGAGCCTGCCCGCCTCGTCCATATAATCCTTGAGCTGTTTTCTGAGATTATCGAGGCTGTCCTCGGATCTTTTTCTCTCTTCGTAAGCCTGAAGTGCGCAGAAGACCGCAGCGGACTGTATCCCCAGAGAGGGATATTTTCTCAGAATAGCCTTGATCTCCCTGTCGAGCTTTGCGGAGATATCCATTACGAAGTCGGTGTCGTTATCGGTGGTAACGCTGTAGTTGATGCCGCAGATATTGATTTTGACCTTGTTCATATATTTCAGTGTCCTTTCTTAGAACTTGTCTGCCGGAAAGCGCGGAATATGCGCGCATAAAATGCCGCTGCGGCGGAAAATGCAGAGAAAAGCCGTCCTTGTTCCGTCCGAAAAGCAGGGCATATATTTACAGTATATAACCATTATATCATATTTTTTAGAAAATAGCAACAACATTTTACGGATTTTTTTAAAAAATATAGGGAAAATGCGGATATATCCCCTCCAAAGCAAAAAAATTCACCGAATTAGGGATTATTGCGAGAAAAAACGGCAAAAATAACTGTATAATTGTCGCGGGAGATATTGACAAACCGCAAAAAAAGGTGTATTATTATAAAGGAGTATTATGTTACAACTATACTTTCCCGCAAATTTCCTTACCAAATAAAATGAAAGGATCTTTTCCGATATGAAATTCGGCAGCGTTGAATTTTTTAAGCATCTGATCATATCTACGGTGATCAGTGTTGTTATTTTCGCCGCGTCATTTTCAATGATCTTCGGAATAAAGGCTTCGTCGGAATCTATCCGCGTGTCGGACAAGCTTCCCAAAACAGCCGACGCTATGTCGGATGCCGCCGAGGAAGGCTCTCCTTCGGGAGAGGCACCCGCGAAGGATGATAATGAGCAGACAGCTGTGACTTCCGCCGATGACGCCGATGATGACGCCGAAAAGGAAACTGCACCGGCTGAGACTGAGACGGAGGCTGCGGATGAGACCGCTCCCGAG
The DNA here is from genome assembly GCA_051882725.1 of Oscillospiraceae bacterium. Classification (GTDB taxonomy): domain Bacteria; phylum Bacillota; class Clostridia; order Oscillospirales; family Ruminococcaceae; genus RGIG4694. Next base: position 8,194 of record JBJESJ010000090.1, on the reverse strand, counting down.
GATGACCCGGAGGGGATAACGATCCCCGGCGGCGCCACCGTTGACGAGATCTGCGAAGCACTTTCGGTAATGGGGATATCCTCAAAGGATCTCATCGACTATATTTCCGAAAATGACAGCGAATATCTTGACAGCCTTATCTCCGAGGAAGCCGAAAAGGCGGCGGCACAGTCCGTTCATACCGACGCTTCTGCAGAGGATACGCCTGTTTCCGTTACCGTTCCCACGGACGAGTATCCCGGGCTTTATGCAGATGATTCCGGACGTGCGGCTCTGACCGACGGTACGGTCTGCCTGACCTTTGAAAGCATCGTTCCCGATTATCTGAACGATATTTTCTATATCCTCGGCGAGGAGGATACCACAGCAGTGTTCTTCCTTACCTGCGAGGAGGCCGAGTCCCTTTCCGACAGACAGCTCGCAGCCTTTGCGGAAAAGGGCTGTGCAGTGGGCATCGCTCTTACGGGCGAGGGCTCCGCGGAGGAAATGAACAGAGCGTTTGAGCGGATAAGCTCGGCGACGGGGAACGCTCCCTGCGCATATATCTGCGACGGCATATCGGAAAGCCTTTCCGATGAGCTTGACAGACGGGGCTTTGTACGCTTCGGCGGCGAGAGGATATCGGGCGATTCATGGTCGGAGGTCTACAATGCGGCACAGGACAGCGTGAAGGCTTCCGAAAACGGCGCGGTACTTCGCCTTGACGGAGGATATTATTCGGTGATCACCGCACAGGATATCATAGCTTATCTTAAAAACGACGGATATACGTTTGTTACTATCTGAACTGTTTGAGTATGAGACCATAAATCTACAGAAAGGAGCGCTGCCGTCGGAGCTTTTCGGCAGCGGAATTGAAAAATGAGCCTTAAGGATAATTTTAATCAGGCAATGAAGGAAATTCTTAAAAAGGACGGCTTTGTCGGAAAAAATCTGTCCGAAGAATCAAAAAAGAGCAGCAGTCTTGACGGATATCTGGGACAGAACGGGGGAATGGCTCCTCAGGATACTGAGCCTGCGCCGTCCGTTTCTGCGGCGGCTCCCGTAAGCGCCGCACCTTCTGAAAATACAGCTGCCGAACGCTCAGCTCCCTATGCCGCGCCGCAGACGGAACAGCCTTCGGCGGATAATACGGTATATGCTGCTCAAGGTGCTGAAGCGCCTTCCTCCGCCGCAGCTGCGGAGTATTCGGCGGGACCTGCTTATAAAACACCCGACAGCAGGAATTATTCCGATGATTTTTCCGCTCCGCCCCGTGAAGAGGCAGATCCCTTCAGCTATGCCGCAAGACCTCAGAGCCCTGCTCCGAAGATAACGCCTCCTCCCCAGCCCAGAACTGTAGCTCCTCCCGAGAGACAGTATACCGATAACGAGGAGACTACCGTTATATCCAAGAACATCGTTATTTCGGGCGGCACCGTTACGGGCTTTGCAAATGTCCGCATCGACGGAAGCATTCAGGGCGATATCAGGATAACCAAGGATGTCAGCGTGACCGGCAAGGTGGTAGGAGATATCGAGTGCAACAATGCCGTTATGGCAGGCTCCGCAGTGCAGGGAAGCGTCAGCTCCAAGGGTCAGCTCAGAATGGACAGGGACAGTGTGCTCCTCGGCGATGTGAACACCCAGTACCTCGATATGAACGGACGCATCAAGGGCACCGTTGATGTTACGGGCAAGGCTGAATTCAAGTCGGATTCCGTTGTTATCGGCGACATCACCGCTTCTACCATAACCGTTCTCGACGGAGCGGTCATCAAGGGCTTTGTCAATACGACCTTCCTTCAGGACAATTCGGCAAATGTATTCCCCGATACGATCTCGGTATCGGACGAGTAAGCGTTCAGGCTTCAATTTTATAATGATAGTATCCTCTAAAAGCAGGGGCGGACAAGCTCTCTTTGCTTTTAGAGGTTTCCGATTAAGTGATATTAAACGTTTAAGTGCAGCGGGCAGAAAGGTGAATTAGCTTATGGCAGATATAAAGAAAACAGCGGATATGAACGAATTTGATTTTGAACTCCCCCCTCTGCCCGAGATCAAAACTCCGAAAAGAACGGCAGATCTCGGCGAGGGCGCGGCTCCCGTTCAGACAGAGGAGACCAAGAAGGAGCATGTGCGCAGCATAAGCGATATCCTGTCCGCACCTGACGGAGACGGTCCCGTTGTGGTCCCGAAGCATGGGGTGGATACCTCGTCGGAGGTGCGTATCAGCGGCGGTGAGTCCGTTGACAGGGCAATGGCTGCGGCGGAGCTCGCTCTCGAAAGGATAAACCGCACCGAGGAAAACGACCCGTTTGACAGGGCAAGGCAGACTCCGCAGGTAAGTACCGGCGAGCCGGAGCCCGAGCCCGAGCCCCAAGCGGAGGAGTACAGCTCTGACCTCGGCGAGGTCGATACCAGCGGACTTATCCTTGACGAAATGGACAGCAAGGTAAGCTATATAAGCACTCCCGAGGACGATGCGGCAAAGGCTCTCAAGCATATGGTGATGATGGACGATATGTCTATCGAAATGACCGAAAAGCCCGTGCTTGACGATCTGAGCTCTGAGTATGTGACCGTGAGGGAAAAGGCAAACAGCGACGAGCTTTACCGAAAGGATTCGCTCAACGACAGGGAAAAGAAGGCTCTTAAGGACAGGATGCATGAGGAGATATACCGCAGACCCGAGAATTTCAATAAGAAAACAGGGGATTTCCTTCAGGAAAAGCTCATGGCGGAAAATCGTCTGAAAAAGGCAAAGAAGGGGCTTCTTATCACTATCGGAGCAATGCTGCTGACTCTTGCGTGCGCCGTATTTACATATCTGGGACTTCATGAATACAACGAGGCCTATACCTATCTGGCGGCGGGAACTATTATTGCAGCGCTGCTGATGATGGTGAGGTCGAGAGGAACAAAGCTTGCCGCTATATTCTATCTGGCGGTGAATACGCTGATACTGGCAGGACCGGGACTGGCTCTGACGGTGCTTCGGCAGAAGGAAGCCCAGCTTTCGAACTTCAATCAGCTTGTGGTTGGATTTACCGTTCCCATGATAATGAGCGGACTGGCGCTGTTTATCCTCGGCACCAGCAAGAATGTCAACATTTACTTCACGACCGACAAAGAAGGCAAAGAGATCAAAAAGCGTTTCTGATACATATTTAAACAGATTTGGCTGCTGTACGGCTGTGCGGCAGCTATTAATATATCTCGATTTTCTTTACGAATGATACAAACGGGAAAAAATATGCTATAATGGGCTTATACGCATGAAAATATCGGAGGGATAGTTATCAAAAATACATCGGCGGATATCGAAGGACTTAAGGAGAAATTCAGAAAATGCCGCGGACTTATGACGGCGCTGGGCGATGAAACAAGGTAGCATCTGCTTTTAGTCATGCTGGGCGGAGAGTGCGGCGGAAACAGAGTTGTCGATATCGCCGAAAGGACTAATCTGTCCCGCCCCGCTGTATCACATCATATTCAGATACTGAAAAGGGCAGGCATCGTCAAGTCACGTAGAGAGGGCACGTATATCTATTACTACCTTGACCCCGATATGAGCGATATCGACGATATGATATCCCTTTTTGCCGATATTAAGCGTGTAGCAGAAAATCTGCCCGACAGAAGCGGCGAGGAGTAACGGAGGAATGATAATGACTATTGATGAAGCAATAAGAGCACGCCATGCAGTGCGGGCCTACACCGATAAAAAGCTTGACGGGGATATCCTTGACAAGCTGAAAGAGCGTGTCGCAGAGTGCAACAGCGACAGCGGACTGCATATACAGCTTGTCAGCGGAGAGCCTAAGGCGTTTGACAGCTTTATGGCGCGTTACGGCAAATTCAGCGGAGTGGAAAATTATATCGCGCTCATAGGGAAAAAGTCCCCAGACCTTGAGGAAAAATGCGGATATTACGGCGAAAAGCTGGCTATTTATGCGAAAACTCTGGGACTTGATTCCTGCTGGGCGGCAATGTCCTACAGCAAGGTAGACGGGGCTTATGATATCGCTGCGGGGGAAAAGCTGCTGATGGTCATATCCCTCGGATATGGAAAAACGCAGGGCGTGCAGCATAAGTCAAAGCCTGCACAGCAGGTCAGCAATATTTCCGCCGATTCTCCCGAGTGGTTCGGAAAAGGCGTGGAATATGCGCTGCTGGCACCTACGGCAATGAATCAGCAGAAATTTTATCTGACGAGAAACGGGGACAGAGTCTCCGCAAAGGCAGGTACGGGATTTTATACCAAGACCGATCTGGGCATAGTGAAATATCACTTTGAGATCGGCGCAGGTACGGAAAATTTCCGCTGGGAATGATAGCTTGAAAAGGACTGCTTCGGCGGTCCTTTTGTTATTTTTTCGAATAATTCAGATTTTTCTTGACTTATTCAAAAAAATGTGGTATCATATAGAAAAGCATTTTGGTAAAGGGGAATTTATATGGACGGGGATTTTATGCAGGAATTTCTCGCGGGAAGGAGCTTTTCCGCGTATGAATATTTCGGAGTTCACCCCACAGAGCAAAACGGCACCCAAGGATACATATTCAGAGTATACGCTCCGAACGCCGCCCGCGTGGAGCTTATGGGCGAGTTTTCCAACTGGATAAGATTCGACATGCACAGGGACAAGTACGGTGTGTATTCCGTGTTCTGCGCGGACGCTCTTCCGGGACACATTTATAAATATGTTATCACCGACAAGCGCGGACGTTCGGTTGAGAAATCCGACCCCTACGGCGTTTGTATGGAAACGCCCCCCGCAAGCGGTTCTGTGGTGTACGATATCGGCGGGTATAATTTCCGCGACGAAAAATGGATAGAAAACCGCAGCAGACTTTACGATTTGCCGCTGAATGTCTATGAAATGCACCTCGGTTCATGGCGCACCAAAAAGGACGACCCCGAACAGGGCAGCTTAAGCGAGGTCTTTTCCTATGACGAGCTGATAAAACGTCTTATTCCATATTTAAAAGAAAACGGTTTCACTCATGTGGAACTCATGCCCCCTGCGGAGCATCCATTTTACGGCTCATGGGGATATCAGTGCAGCGGATTTTTCAGCGCGTCCTCAAGATACGGCTCGCCCGACGGACTTATGCGGCTCATCGACAGCTGTCACAGGAACAATATCGGTGTTATCGCAGATTTCGTGCCTGTCCATTTTGCGGGTGACAGTTCATATCTGCACCTGTTCGACGGCACGCCCCTTTATGAGTACGACAGCATCGACGCTATGTACAATCAGTGGGGAAGCTGTAATTTCTGCCATTCCAAGCCTGCGGCGGCGAGCTTTCTGCTGTCCGCGGCGAATTTCTGGATAGAAAAATTCCACGTAGACGGTCTGCGCATGGACGCTATCAGCAACATGATATACTGGAGCGGCGATTCAAAACGGGGAGTCAACGGCGGAGCGGTGGATTTTCTCAAACGGCTCAACGACGGGCTTCATGAGAGATGGGGAAATATCCTCCTTATGGCGGAGGATTCCACCGACTATTTAAAGGTGACTGCTCCCGTGAAGTACGACGGTCTGGGCTTTGATTACAAGTGGGACATGGGCTTCATGAACGATACCCTCAATTACTTCAAAACGCCTCCCTCCGAACGCCCCAACAATTACGGCATGATACTTTTCTCAATGGAGTATTTTTATAACGAGCTGTTCATACTGTCCTTTTCACACGACGAGGTGGTCCACGGAAAGGCTACCATTATCCAGAAAATGTGGGGGGATTATGACGTGAAGTTCCCTCAGTGCCGCACATTATATATGTATATGTTCGCTCACCCGGGGAAGAAGCTGAATTTCATGGGCAATGAAACTGCGCAGTTCCGCGAATGGGACGAGACCCGTCAGCTTGACTGGGAGCTTTTGAGATATCCGCTCCATGACAGCTTTCACAGATTTTTCCGTGACCTGTCGCTGGTTTACAGATATGAGCCTGCGCTGTACATAGGCGAGTATGATATGGCAAGCTTTGAATGGCTGGAAAACTCGGCATATGAGGAATGTGTGTACGCCTTCCGCAGGACGGCGGGCGGACAGAGCGTTATCTTTGTGATGAACACCTCCGACAGGCGTTATGACAGCTTTCGGATAGCTGTGGGAGACAGGGTAAGGCTCCGCGAGATGATCAACAGCGACAGTTACATATACAGCGGCAGCGGCTTTGTGAACGAAGGCATTATCGCATCGGAAGATATCCCGCACAAGGGGAAGGCACATAGCTTCACCTGCAGGCTTGCGCCCTTTGGCAGCGTTTTGTTTGAAGTTTGTGAATGAAAAACACACCCGCATGAATGAATCTGCGGGTGTGTTTGCTGTTTTAATTATTTCCCCTTCGGAGTAAGCAGCGTTTTAAGATACTTCACACGCTGTTCGTCGCGGTATTCGGGCTTTACCAGATAGTATATGTAGCTTTCCAGCACATCAACGGGGTGCATCATCCTGCCCTCTATCTTGAAATTGGTGTAGCCCATGGGTACGTACTTTTCATATATCGCTTTGTTTGAGATGTGATTGCCCAGCTTTGTGGTGCGGTAGAAATCATAGCTCTGATATTTACATGAAAACTCTCCCCGATCCACGGGCTTCATCATCTGCTGTTCATTGCCGAACACCTGCGCATTGTGCATCATCTGCTGTTTTCCAAGATACTCGTAATGAGCCTTTCTGCGCTTGCAGTGGGGTGCGCAGTAGGGGTTCACAAGAAGCTCTATCTTATCCTTGTTGGGAAGCTCTTCCAGCACCTTGTAATCGTGGTTCCAGTTGTAGTCGAGGACTACCAGCTTGTAGTCCTTTTCCAGCTCCGTCTTCAGTTCACCGAGGTCCTCTATCTGCTTTACCGTCGATGATATAAGGGGATATTTCGGATATTTTTTACGGATATACTCTTCAAGACAGGGCTTGTTGACGATTATTTCATTCAGCCCGTTTTCGGCGATGCGGGTTATCATGTTGCAGAAGGGGTCCGCCAGATCCTTTTCGGTGATAAGGGGATTTGTAAAGGTGTAGCGGACAGGTATCCCCCGTGAGTTGTACTCCTTGATGGTATCCTCGATCTGTTGTCTGCGGACAGCGCCTATGACGGTGCGCCCGCCGTTCCACAGTGCAGGCGGGAAACAGCCGTAGGACGAGCCTATCTCGACATTATCGTAAAAATATTCGGGACGGCGCTTTATCTCGTCTGCAAAGAGCAGGTTCATTTTGATATTCCCGTAAAAATCGGGCAGATGGAATTTGATCTTCATTATATATCCTTTCTATCATGACATCTAAACGATCTAGCTGAATATTGATGTGCAGAGCTTAAGGGTTTTTTGCTCCACGGAGATATCCGCTCTTTCGGTGGCTATCTCCTTTCCGTCCATCAATAATGTGAAGGGGCTGCCGTCTGTCGATGTAAATTCGCCCTTTATCACCGAGTAGTATCTGACCTTGCCGGAGATATCCGCCACGCCCTTTCGGTACATGGGAGCTGCGGCACAGACCTCGGCGAAATTGCAGGGCTCCGCTACAGCCATTTCAAGGAGACCGTCATTCAGCACGGCGTTCGGCGCAGGACAGGACCTGCCGCACCAGCCCGAATTTGTGACGGCGATAAGGGTATGCTCCAGAGTTTTTGTCAGAGGATACCGCCGTGTTATGCCGTTTGCGGTATGAGATACGAGGAAATTCCCATAGACCGAGTATTTCTTGTTGCTCAGAAGTGAAGCCGCAAAGCCCAGCTTTTCCGACAGGGGAGCGGCTTTTGGGAGCTTTTCCGATATCCTTTTGCCGCGTCTGCGGACGGTATTGTCAAAGCCCAGAGATACGCTGCTGATGAAATATTCTCCGCAGCATTTCCCTAAGTCGATACGGCGTATTTTCATTTTCGGAGAGGCTTCGAGAAGTCCCAGCTGTTCGGCGGCGGGATATATCCCCGTTCCTGCGCCGTAAAGCTTAGCTGCGATATCCCCTGTTTTTCCAAGAGGAAGAACTCCCAGCGGCGTTTCCGTATGAGCCAGAGCGTTTGCCGCTTCATGGACGGTGCCTATACTTCCGCAGGCGAAGATGATGCAGTCCGCACCGTATTTTTCGGAATAGCCCTTAGCCAAAGCGCGGGCGCTTTTTTCCCCGGTGATATATTCGGTGATGAAGCAGTCGGGTCTTCCGCTTTCGATGAAGGCGTTTTCGATGTCCTGAAGGACGGC
>JBJESJ010000089.1:0-9625 GCA_051882725.1 Oscillospiraceae bacterium | reverse complement strand
TTTCCAGAAATCGTAAAGACAGGCTTGCTGGTGGGACTTTTTTTACAGCCCCTTTAGTCTGTCCTTTGGTATGATCGAGCGCAGACCGAAAATCCCGACCTGCGCCTGATATCAGACTATGCTCCGAATAAATTCTGGGACTCTTTCACAAATGCTCTTTCTCGCTTCGGGAGAAAAGCCGTGACCCTCATTTTCGTATATCTCAAATCTGCAGTCCGGCAGCACTTTGCTCAGCTTCTGCGAATAAGAAATGTCCACGAGGCTGTCGGCGTCTCCGTGCAGCAGCAGCACAGGCTTGTCAAAGACGCTCACCGCTTCATATACATCGTATCCGGGAACGCCATCACGGAATTTCCTTGACAGCTTCATTCCCATGAAATCCACGGGGCCCGTCATTTTTTCGGGGTCCCTCGGCAGCCAGCTGTCGGGAATGCAGAACGCAGGATAAAGCAGCGCCATTCCTGCGATATCGTTCTTCATCTCCGCGGCAGTCAGCGCAGAAACAAAGCCGCCCTGACTTTCTCCGTAAAGATATATTCTCTCATTATCGGAAAAATCACAGCCTTTTATCATGCGGATAACGTTTTTCAGATCTTCCTGCTCGGTCATGACGCTCATATCCGCGGGAGTCCCTTCGCTTTCCGATATCGAAGAGCCGCCGCAGAAATCAAAGCAATACGCTGCGATGCCATTTTCCGCAAGACCTTCTGCCATATCCAGAACATGGGAATAGGACGAGTTATAGCCGTGACTGAGGATAACAGCAGGTATCCTGCCCGAAATGCCTTCGGGCAGATAAACCACTCCATATATCCTGTTTTTTCCGCTTTTGCAGGGCAGTTCCTTTACAGTACAGCTCATATTTTCCGTCCTCCATGACCAGAATATCCTTACGCTTCACCTGCGGAAGCCAAAGCCCTTAGATTAGCTTCTCTGATATCGATGCAGTTCTTTATGACATGCATAGGACACGCTTCCGCGCATTTTCCGCAGTTTGTACATTTGCTGTGATCTATGTGTGCCAGATTGCCTTCAACGGTTATTGCACCGTGCTCGCAGGTCTTTTCGCACTTTTTGCAGCCGATACAGCCCGCCTGACATACGGAACGCACTACCTTGCCTATCTCCGTGGACGAGCAGCATACCTCAACTCGGTCGGTAAGCTCGGTGATGACGATAATCTGATTGGGACACGCTTTTGCGCAGAGTCCGCAGCCGATGCATTTTGCTCTGTCCACCCGCGCAAGCTCATTTACGATGGTTATCGCATGCTGCGGACAGACCTTTTCACAGTCTCCGAAGGCAAGACAGCCGTGCGTGCAGGAGGTGGAGCCGTTGTAAAAACGATTTGCCGCCTTACAGCTCTGGATACCGTCATAAATGAACTTATCGGATGTATTGGTACAGTCTCCGCTGCATTTTACCACTGCCGTATGAGCCTTTATCTCTCCGGTTTCCTGTCCCATAAGAGCGGCTATCTTCGCAGCACATTCTCTTCCTCCGGGATTGCAGAGGTTTGTGGGAGCGCCGTTTTTAACAATGGCATTGGCATAGTCTGAGCAGCCGGAAAAACCGCAGGAGCCGCAGTTTACCTGCGGAAGAGCCTCGCTGATGGCTTCGATCCTCTCGTCGGTCTTGACCTCGAAAACCTTCGAGCAGACCGTAAGCAGGACGCCAGCCACAAGCCCTATTGCGCCGAAAACAAGGGCGGGAATAACATAAGTCGTTACCATTCCTATCCCTCCTTAACTGAACAGTCCCGAAAAGCCCATGAAGCTTACGGAAACTATCGAAGCGGCGATAAGCGTTGCGGGGATTCCCTTGAACATTGCGGGGATATCTGCGGCATTCACTCTCTGACGGACTCCGCTGAATATGATGAGTGCCAGCGTGAAGCCCAGTCCTGCGCCGAGGGAATTTACTATCGACTGACCCAGTGTATAGCTGTTGTCGATGTTGAGGATAGTCACGCCCAGAACTGCGCAGTTTGTGGTGATGAGCGGCAGGAAAACTCCCAGCGCATTGTACAGCGGCGGCACCATTTTTTTCAGGAACATTTCCACTATCTGCACGAACAGCGCGATGATAAGGATGAACGCCACCGTTTTAAGATATGTAAGTCCCATGGGGACAAGGATAAGCGTATATATGGGATATGTAACGATAGTCGCGCATATCATGACGAAGGTAACTGCCGCACCCATTCCCGCGGCGCTGTCAAGCTTTTTCGATACGCCGAGAAATGCGCAGATACCCATGAATTTTGAGAGAACGAAGTTGTCTGCCAGCATTGCGCTGAGAATAATCACAAGCATTGCTTTCATTCGCTTTTACCTCCCTCTTTGTTGTAGGACGGGCAGGAAGCCGCATTGGGACAGCATGCGCAGCCTATCTCCTGCGGGGGCTTCTTGTTGGTCAGCTTATTAATAACGGCAATGATGACGCCCAGCGTAAAGAAGCCGCCTGCGGGCATGATGAACACCGTCATGGTAACGGGCAGATGAAGCTCAATGCCGAACCATGCGCCTGTGCCGATGATCTCTCTGATGCTGCCCATTAAAAACAGCGCAAGAGTGAAGCCGATACCCATTCCAAGTCCGTCAAGGACCGACTTGACAGGTCCGTTTTTGGAAGCGAATGCCTCCGCTCTTCCGAGGATTATACAGTTTACAGTAATGAGCGAAAGGAACAGTCCCAGACTGTCGTACAGCTCGGGAAGATAGCCCTTCATCAGAAATTCGATAAGCGTAACAAAGCTTGCTATGACAACGATGAAGCATGGAAGTCTTACCGCCTTCGGTATGACATTCTTAAGCAGCGAAATTGCAAGGTTTGAGCAGACAAGTACGAATGTGGTAGCCAGACCCATACCTATGCCGTTTGAAGCCATGGTCGTAACGGCAAGAGTGGGACACATGCCCAGCAGGGTCACAAGTACGGGATTTTCCTTTATGATGCCCTTTGTAAGCTCATAAAGACTGCCCTTTTTCTTTTCTTCACTCATTTCCGCTCACTCCTTTCATTTCGTTATAGGCTGTCAGCGCAGTCGTGACTGCTCTGTTCATTCCGTTTGAGGATAAGGTAGCACCCGTGACCGCATCAAGCTCGAAGGTATCCCCTGCGGGAACTGCCTCGGCTGCTTCCTTAAGGCTTGCTATCTCTTCGGTGCTGCCCCAGACATAGGACTTCTGTGCGGAGGTATCCTCTCCGCTGTCTGCGGGGAGTTTATCATAGGTAAGTCCATTGAACTGACCCAGGAAGCTTTCGTCCTGCACTCTTGTGCCGACGCCCGGAGTCTCACCGATGGATAGTATGGAAACTCCAGAAACTGCGCCGTCCGGAGACATTCCCACCATGACATGAAGTCCGCCGCCGGAATAGCCGTCTGCCGTTATCTCAAAGGCAGTATTGCCGTTTTCGTCCGTAAGCACGGAGGTGACACCCTCAGGTGTGTATACCGAGCCGTCCTCGTTCAGCTTCATGGAAAAGCCCTCTGAGGTGCCGTATATCTCTTCCAGACCCGTTATCATACTGTCGGTGATAACGCCTGTATTGTCAACATATGTAGCCTCATATGCTGCGACCAGCAGCGCACAGGCTATGAGACATATCAGCGTTAAAACAAGGGAAGGCTGTATCTTTTCTTTGAACATTACTGAGCCGCCTCCTTTGCCTTTTTATCGGGATTTTTCGCGCCGAGAGGGTGAGTCCTGCATATCCTGTCGATGTAGGGAGTCAGCAGGTTCATGAGCAGTATGGAGAAGGAAACTCCCTCGGGATAGTTCCCGAACTGACGGATAACAAAGGTTATCACCGCGCAGCCCACGCCGAACACTATTTTGCCCGATGTGGTCAGAGGCGTTGTGGCATAGTCTGTTGCCATGAAGAACGCACCTATCATCAGACCGCCTGCAAGAAGCTGATATACAGTCATTGTAACGCTGCCCGTATAGATAAGGGTCAGCACGCCGAATGTGCCGATAAATGCGATAGGCGTTGCGGGTGAGATTATCTTAGTAACAATGAGGAAAAGCCCTCCGATGATAAGCGCAAGAGCACAGGTCTCGCCGATACAGCCGCCCGTTTCGCCGAGCAGCATCTGCTTTAAGGTAAAGGGCGATACCATGCTTGTGCCGTTATCCAACCAGCCTGCCGCAAGAGGTGTTGCTCCCGTTACTGCGTCCGCCGCGGAGGAGCAGTCCTTATACCAATAGGGCACTACCCAGTTTGTCATTTCGGAAAAAGACACCATCAGCACGATACGCGCCGTGATGGCAGGATTTGCGAAGTTCTGTCCGATGCCGCCGAACAGCTGCTTTGTGATAACAATTGCGACAAAGCTGCCGATAACGGGAATATAGAATGGCACCGACGCGGGAAGGTTCATTCCCAGAAGAAGTCCCGTAACTACCGCCGAAAGGTCGGATATGGTCTGTTCCTTTTTGGCGATGATATTGAAAAGCGCTTCAAAGATCACCGACGACGCGATAGTCACAATCAGCACCGCAGCCGCACGGGGTCCGAAATATATACAGCCCATCACCGCAGCAGGCAGCAAAGCTATCACGACCATAGCCATGACCTTTGCCGTTGAAAGCCCCGCGCTCCTGTGAGGGGACGGGGAAACTCTTAGTCCGTTCATATAGTATATGCTCCTCCTTACTCACTTCTTGGGCGCGGGACGGGGGATAAGTCCCTTTGCCAGCTGATTTATTTCCGCAAGAGGTCTGTGGGCGGGGCAGATATAGCTGCAGCAGCCGCAGTTCATGCAGAGCGTTACCTTGAGCGCTTTGAGAGTCTCCACATCCTTTGCCTTGTATGCGCTCTCTATCTCCACGGGCATAAGCTTCAGGGGACAGACTCTCACACAGCTTCCGCATCGTATGCAGGCTGTGGTCTTAGGCTCTTTGATATCCTTGAATGCAAGTATGGCGTTCGTGGTCTTTAAGATAGGCTGGTCGGTATCGTACAGAGGAAAACCCATCATAGGTCCGCCGTACAGCACCTTCTCGGGAGCTTCCGCACCTCCGAATTCCAGTATATCCGACACTCTTGTGCCTATGGGAACGATATAGTTGCCCTTGTTCTTCGTTATCGAATTGCCGTCAAGGGTTATCCTTTTGGATACAAGAGGCATGCCCGTTTCAAGATAACGGCTGACAAATGCCGCACTTGACACGTTCATGACAAGCACTCCCTGATTGCCCGGCAGCTCGCCCTCGCCCACTATCCTGCCTGTGGCAGAATAGATTATGACCTTTTCCGCTCCCTGCGGATATGTACACGGCAGAGTCACTATCTCTATCGACTTGATATCCGCGGTCTTTTCCTTGAGCAGAGCGATAGCCTTGGGCTTGTTTTTCTCGATGCATATCTTACAGACGGGTATCTCAAGATATTTCTGCACGAGAAGCACTCCGTTTATGATATCGTCGGGCGCTTCCATCATCTGGCGGTAGTCAGAGGTGATATAAGGCTCACACTCCGCAGCGTTGATGACAAGCGTATCTATGGGCGTTTTGGACGGATCGAACCTCATCTTCACATGAGTGGGAAAGCCCGCTCCGCCCAGTCCCGCAAGACCGCACTCCCTGACTGCGGCAATGAAGGACGCCCTGTCGCTCACCGGTGGCGGAGCTATGTTAGGATCGGGGGTCTGCTCGCCGTCTGAGTCGATAACAACAGCCTTGCAGACATTTCCTGCGGGCAGCAGAAAATCCGTCACCGCGCTAACCTTGCCCGACACGGACGAGTGAACGGGCACCGACATGAATGCGTCGGTATCGCCTATCTTCTGTCCCACGGTCACGGTATCGCCCGCTTTTACGAGACTGCTGCATGGTGCGCCCATAGACTGCGACAGCGGGATAATGACCTGCTTCGGCAGCGGAAAGCTGACGGTCTCACAGTCCTCTGTCCCCTTGTCGTGACTGAGCCGCACGCCGTTTAGTTTTTTCATCTGACATATTCCTCCCTGAAATGAATAAGTTTTTGTGAAAATTTATGTAAAAAATATATTGTACGAAAAATAACGTGAAAGGGCAGCATATTCAGCACCGTTTGTAAGCGGAAAGGCTCTTTTCCAGCAGAGGTATGACCTTTCCCGACACTATCCCCGTAAAAAAGCCCGAAGCCGTTCCCACAATGAGCAGCACAGGCGCATAGTAAAAAGTATATACGCTTCCCATGAGCACCGCAGAGGCTGTCAGCTGTCCCAGCATATGACCTATGGCACTGAGAACGCTTATCATAACATATGAAGCCTTTGTTTTCGACAGAAGCAGCGCAGTTATCCCAAAGGAAACGATACCTCCGCAGGCAGACATTATCCCCGCAGTAACTCCCCTTGTCAGGAGCACGAACGCCGATTTCAGCAGCGTGATGATGAATGCCGTAGGCAGATTGATACACGCCGCGGCAGCAAATACCGCAATGTTGGCAAGACCGATCCTCACTCCTGCGGGTAGAAACGCCGAAGCCATGCTCTCAAATGCGGACAGCGCCGCTGCCAGCCCAAGCATTATGCCCGTCACAGAAACATAGCGGGCGGTAGAATCAAATGGATCAATTTTCATTTTATCAGTTCAATACCACATCAATATCGTCAGTTTCGTCCGATATTATCCTTACCGATACCCTGTTTGGCAGACAGACTATAGACTGACTGCCGCTTTTGATATATCCTGTTTTTTCGCATATCTTATCGGGGCAGTCCGAATGGGATACGCATATCCCGCCGTCCTTGACGGTAAGCTCCATATCCGTGCCCTCTATAGGATATACTCCGTCCCTGTCAAGGGATATCTCGGCAACCGTCTGACCGTCTGCGGAAACAACAGCCGTTTTCGGACCGTTCACATCGGACTGCATAAAAAAATATGCGGCTGCAGCGGCGACGATGACTGCAGCTGCAGCAACGATATCCCATATTCCGACAGTTTTTCTGCCGTTATCCTGCGAGGGTGAAGCCTGAGTTTTCATACAAAGTAAAGCTGACCCCCTCGCTTATGTACACATTTTTATCCTCGTCCGCCGCAATAATATAGTATTCCTCCGAATCCATATATCCCGCCAGCCCTTCGGTACCTCCCGCATAGACCGCCGTTGCAAGCATATCCGAGAGTATCCCTCCGTTTTCCGCTCCGCAGGGGATTATGACCGTAACGGAGATAAGGTCGGTCTTAACTGGACAGCCCGTCTCGGTGGAAAGGATATGCTCATATTTCACGCCGTCCTGTTCAAAGAAGCGCTCATAGCCGCCGCTTGTGGAAACATATGCGGCTGATGTGACGATCATCCCCAGATAGCCCGATGGATCCGCGGGGTTTTTCACTGCCGCTTTAAAGTACGTACCGTCAGGCTTTTCGCCGTAAAGCAGAGTGGACGATCCCAGCGAAACAACCGCGCATGGGATATCCGTCCCCTCCAGATACTCCGCCGCCTTGTCACAGGCGTAGCCCTTTGCGGACGCGCCCAAGTCAAGACGTGTCCCGTCGGGAAGCCCTGACAGACTGTCAAAGCTGCCATGAAGAGTCCCCAGCGCCCTGTCTATCTCCTCCTGCGAGGGCACAGCGGGGCTGTCGGTGGATATCCCCCAAAGCTCGGTAAGAGCACCGCAGGTCACATCTATAAAGCCGCCGGTCTGCTCTGAAAGCTGTGACGACAGCACTGCACATTCGGTAATATATTCTCCATCAAGAGTGTTCCCGTCTGCACCGTAGGCAGTCTGAAGCTCGCCGCTGATATCCTCCAGAAGCTCTCTGAGCGGTGGAAGCTCATTGCTTTTCCCGTAAAGAGTTATGCTCCCATAGGTGTCAAAGGCGTAAAACTCCTCCGAAACAGCCCGTTCCGAGCAGGAACACAAAAGCGGCATGACAGACGCCGCAATGCAGACAAAAAAGATCTTCTTACAAACAGTTCTATAAATACTCATACATTATCATTTTATCCGATTAAAGCTTATCCGTCAAGAGTTTTGAAGATTTCCTTTCAAAAACGGCATTCCGCACAAATCATGGAAGCTTTTTGTGTTGATTATGTGATATTTTCAGACAATGCAGCAGCCGCGTCCGCTGCCGTCCGACGGACATCCGAAATCGCAGCCTTTGGTACTATTGTATTATTTGTTCGGGAATATTATATCATTTTTCGCCGATTTTGTCAATAATACACTAACAGCCGAAATATCCCCGTCAGCCGCTCAGGGACAAAATTTTCCGATCATATCATATCGGCCGAGGTTTGTCATTCCTTTTCCGGGTTAATAAGATATCTTCTTAAAAAAGTTTGGCGAATGAGAAAAACAGGAGTGAGATCTCATTTGAGCCATGAATTGATAAATCTCTCACAACATGTTAGTATTCTATGTGTTGATGATCAACGCAAACAACAAAGACAAGGCTTTTGAGCTGAATGCAGAATACAGCGAATCCTACCGTATAGGAGAGCTGCATATCAGGCAGAATATCTGCATGGGCGACACCGATAACGCAAAGGCTTTGCTCGCCTCCTTTGAGAAAACAGCTAAAAATGAAGGTCTGCGGCGGCTTTATCCCGACATCGACGCAAAATATTACGCCGAGCACTGCGACAGAAAATACCCTTCCATGAAGCTTGGACTGCTGACCTCTGTCATCAGATACAGGACGGGAAACGAATGGCAGAGCGGATTTATCGAAATGTTTGAAAAAATATGCCGTTGTGTCTTCATCTCACAACGGCATTTATTATTTTGTTATCCGTAAAAATCGCCGGAGAAATCACGTAATACTAATCCCCGATCAAATAGCGTACAATAAATCAAGCAAAATCTTGCATATATGGTTTTTTCGCAGATCTTTTGTCTGCACTTTTAGTATAAAAGCCTGCATATACGGAGCCTGATAGGACCGAGGTTCAGCATGCAGAGCTTTTCTCCGCAGCTTTTTGGGTATTGGCTTTATTGTCACGAAGCATGAGCATAAGGAACACCGGACTGATAATTAAGCTCGGTATCGAGGCGATCAGCTCATCTGTAACGGTCGCCGAATAATCCTCGGGCAAACCGCTGATAAAATACTGTCCGAGGGCGTTTACGCCGAAATTTATGGAAGCGTGCATGATCGCGGCAGGATAAGGAGCTTGCCCTTGTCAATAAAGGTAACGCTGTCTGCGATCTTTTCAAGGTCGGAGGTAATGTGGGAGGACATAAGGATAGACCGCTCGCCGTCCTGAAGATACTCCATAAAAATGTGCAGTATCTCATCGCGGACAACCGGGTCAAGACCCGTGGTAGCCTGTCCATTACAAGAAGCTCTGCGTTGTGGGAAAGCGCACAGGCGATCTGTAGCTTCATTTTCATACCCTTTGAAAACTCGCCGATCTTCTTTTTCATTGGGAGCCCGAAACGCTCTAAATACTGCGTATAAACAGCATTGTCCCATTTTGGATAGATGCCCTCGAATATGCGAGCCATATCCTTTGCGTCGAAAACATCGTGGAACGGCAATTCATCAAAAACAACGGAAATTCGTTCCTTGATCTCATTTTCGTCCCTGAGATGGTCAAGACCCAGCAGCTTTATCTCTCCCCCGTCAATGCTTATGATGTTCAGCAGACTGCGGATCGTTGTGGTTTTGCCTGCGCC